>CAOSZT010000120.1 GCA_948528155.1 uncultured Clostridia bacterium
ATAGGGAGGCAAATATATGGTAGAAAACAAAAATGAAAACTGCAATAGCAGTATAGTACAAGATTTTATGAACGAAATTTTCAAAACTTATTTACCAGAAAAAGATAATTTAATTCAAATTTTAAATGAAATTCAAGACAAATTTGGCTACATTCCAGAACTCGCACAAAAAGAAACATCAAAATTCTTAAAAATTCCAATGGCAGAAATATATGGAGTTATAACATTTTATTCAAGATTTACCCTAGAACCAAAAGGAAAATATACAATATCAGTTTGCTTAGGAACAGCATGTTACGTAAAAGGCTCTCAAAAAATAATAGATAGATTAAAAGAAAGATTAAAAATAGAACCAGGACAAACAACAGAAGATGGACTATTTTCAATTGACCAAACAAGATGTGTTGGTGCTTGTGGTCTAGCTCCTGTATTTACAGTTAATGGTGAAGTTTATGGAAAAGCTACTGTAAAAAAATTAGATGAAGTTTTAGATGAATTAATAGAAAAAAATAACAGTGATAATAAATGAATTATTAAAAACAAATTACGTTGTTTGTGAGGATAAATTGAATGAAATTCCATTAGAAGTTATAAGTCTATCAAAAAATTTATCAAAATTAAAAGATAAATTAGAAAAGTAGAAAATATAAAAAAGGAGAAAAATTTATGAAAACTTTACAGGAAATCCACAAAATAAGAGAAGAAAAAAGAAAAGAGCTAGACTTAAGAGTAAACACAAAACTAGACACAAGAGAAAAACACATATTAGTATGTCATGGAACTGGGTGTACATCATCAAAATCAATAGAAATTTTAGAAAACTTCAAAAAAATTATAAATGAAAAAAACATAGAAAATGTAAGAGTAATTAAAACAGGATGTTTTGGATTATGTGCAAAAGGACCAATAGTAATAATAAGACCAGAAGACACATTTTATGCTAATTGCACACCAGAAGACTGTGAAGAAATAGTAGAAAAACATATTATTAAAGGTGAAAAAGTGCAAAAATTACTATGTAAAGATATAGATGGAACAGTTGTAAATAGCTTAGATGACCTAAACTTTTACAAAAAACAAAAAAGAATTGCACTAAAAAATTGTGGTGTAATAAATCCAGAAGACATAGACGAATATATAGCTTTTGATGGATATTTAGCACTAGAGAAAGTTTTAATAGAAAAATCACCAGAAGAAGTAATAGAAGAACTAAAAAAATCAGGATTAAGAGGACGTGGAGGAGCAGGCTTCCCAACAGGTCAAAAATGGGAACTAACCAAAAATGTAGAAGCAAATCAAAAATATGTAGTTTGTAATGCAGATGAGGGAGACCCTGGTGCTTTTATGGATAGAAGTATCTTAGAAGGTGATCCACATTGTGTAATTGAAGCAATGATTATAGCAGGATATACAATAGGATCAAATAAAGGTTACATATATGTAAGAGCAGAATACCCAATAGCAGTTAAAAGATTTCAAATTGCAATAGATCAAGCAAAAGCATATGGAATTTTAGGAAAAAACATTTTTGGAACAAAATTTGATTTTGACATAGAAATAAGATTAGGAGCAGGAGCATTTGTTTGTGGAGAAGAAACAGCACTACTAGAATCAATAGAAGGAAGAAGAGGACACCCAAGAGTAAAACCACCATATCCAGCAGTATCAGGATTATGGGGAAAACCAACATTAATAAATAATGTAGAAACATATGTAAACATAACAAAAATTATAATAAATGGAGCAGATTGGTATAATCAAATAGGAACAGAAAATTCAAAAGGAACAAAAGTATTTGCTTTAGGAGGAAATGTAAATAATACTGGACTAGTAGAAGTACCAATGGGAACAACACTAAGAGAAATAGTTTATGATATTGGAGGCGGAATACCAAACAACAGAGAATTCAAAGCAGCACAAACAGGAGGACCTTCAGGAGGATGTATTCCAAAAGAACATTTAGACACACCAATAGATTATGAATCCTTAAAAGCAATTGGTTCAATGATGGGTTCAGGTGGACTTATAGTTATGGATGATACAAAATGTATGGTAAGTTTAGCAAAATTTTACTTAGACTTCACAGTTTCAGAAAGTTGTGGAAAATGTACACCTTGTAGAATTGGAACAAAAAGGATGTATGAAATATTAGATAAAATTTGTGAAGGTAATGGTACAGAAATTGACCTATATAGATTAGAAAAACTAGCATTAAGTGTAAAAGAATCAAGTGTATGTGGATTAGGTCAAAGTGCACCAAATCCAGTATTAAGTACATTAAAATATTTTAGAGAAGAATATAAAGAACATACTACATATAAACAATGCAAAAGTAAAGAATGTAAAAAATTGGCTCAAATAGAAATAGAAGCAGATAAATGCAAAGGTTGTGGAATTTGTCAAAGAAACTGTCCTGTTGATGCAATTACAGGAGAGGGAAGAGATATTAGAATAATCGACCAAGATAAATGTATTAAATGTGGTACTTGTTTAACAAAATGTCCTTTCAAGGCAATTAAGTAAGAGACAAATATAGCCTATGTAGTTTTTTATTTCATTAGATTAATATATGCTAATAATGAAGAGAAAACAAAATATTATCGGTATAAATTATTATGTAAAAAAGCAAAGCAAAGCTTTGTGAAAGGAGGAAAATTATGGAAAAAGATTTAGTTACTTTAACAATAGATAATCAAAAAATAACAGTAAAAAAAGACACAACAATTTTACAAGCAGCAAAAGAAGCGGGAATTGATATACCAACTTTATGCTTTTTAAAAGATATAAATGAAATTGGTGATTGCAGAATGTGTATAGTAAAAGTTGAAGGAAGAAGAGGATTTGCAACATCTTGTATTCAAAAAGTAGAAAATGGCATGGTTGTAAAAACAAATACACCAGATATAATAGAGGCAAGACATGTCATGTTAGACTTAATAATTTCAAATCATAGTAAAGATTGTTTAACTTGTACAAGAATGGGAAACTGTGAATTACAAGCTCTTGCTAAAAAATTTAATATACAATCCATAGAATTTGATGGAGAAAGAAAAGAACAACCAATAGATAATTTATCACCAGCAATAGTAAAAGACCCAAACAAATGTATTCTATGTAGAAGATGTGTAGCCACTTGCAAAAATATACAAAAAATAGGGGCAGTTGATTGTGGAAATAGAGGTTTTGAATCAAGTATTTCAACAACATATAATAAAAGTTTAAAAGACACAAACTGTGTATATTGTGGTCAATGTATTCAAGCCTGTCCAACAAGTGCATTAAGAGAAAAAGAAAATATCGATGATGTATGGGTAAAATTAAAAGACCCAGAAACATATGTAATTGTACAAACAGCACCAGCAGTTAGAGTAGCACTAGGTGAAGAATTTGAAATGCCTATTGGTACAGATGTTACAGGAAAAATGGTTACATCTCTAAAAAGATTAGGATTTAACAAAGTATTTGATACAAATACAGCAGCTGATTTTACCATAATGGAAGAAGCAAATGAATTTGTAAAAAGATTCAAAGAAATCGACAATTTGCCAATGATAACTTCTTGTTGTCCTGGTTGGATAAGATATATAGAAATAAATTATCCAGAACTAGTTCCACATCTTTCAACTTGTAAATCACCACATGAAATGTTAGGAGCATTAATTAAATCATATTATGCCAAAAAAGAAAATATTAATCCTGAGAAAATATATGTTGTTTCAGTAATGCCATGTATTGCTAAAAAATATGAAAGACAAAGAGAAGAATTATCAAATAACAAACTTTTTGATGTTGATTGTGTAATTACTACAAGAGAATTAGCTAGAATGATAAAATATGCAAATATTAGATTTGAGAATTTAGAAGATAGCGAATTTGACAACCCATTAGGAGAGTCAACAGGTGCTGCTAGTATTTTTGGAACAACAGGTGGTGTTATGGAAGCCGCTTTAAGAACTGCCCAAGATATTTTAACAGGTGAAGATTTAGACAAAATTAATTTTGAGCCTGTTAGGGGAGAAAAAGGTATTAAAGATGCTACAGTAAATATTAATGGCAAAAATATTAAAGTTGTCGTTGCAAGTGGCTTAGGTAATGCTCAGAAAATTATGGAAGAAATAAAATCAGGAAAAGCGGATTATCAATTTGTAGAAATTATGGCATGTCCTGGTGGATGTATTATGGGTGGTGGTCAACCTATTAAAAATTCTACAATTCGCTCTGAAATTGATGTCAGAAAATTAAGAGCTGAAGCTATTTATGAGATTGATGAAAAATCAATAATTAGGAAATCACACCAAAATCCTGTTTTAAAAAAGGTTTATAACGAATTTTTAGGAGAGCCAGGAAGTGAAGTCGCTGAAAAAGTATTACATACAAAGTTTACTGTTACAAGATAATACTTTTTATAATTAAGTAATTTTTAATTGTTACTACATAATAGTTTTTCAAATGAACAATATGTCAAAAAGCTTATATATAAATTTTTTAACTACTCAACTATAAAAAAATAAATTTAGAAGTATTGATTTTTGAACTTTTTTATTATATAATATTATGTATATCAAGTTGAAACTCTTTATATTTTTATTGTATAAGAGGAGGAAAATCTTATGAAGAAATTAGAGCAAAAAGTTGAGTTTGTGAACGGAAAAAATGAAAATGAATTACAAAATAATATGCAAAAAGTCATCACCAAATATAATGAAGAAGGAAAAGAGCTTTCACTTTTAAGCACATACAAAAATAATAAAGGTGAAAATATATTCATTATGATATTTAGTTAAGTTTTTCATAAGAGTTTCAACAAATATGCAAAAGCACTGCTATCACATATTTATATAGTGATAGCAGTGCTTTTTGATATAAAAAAATTATTTACAGTTATTATTATTTTGTCTTTCATTGTTTTGATTTTGATTATTACTATTATTTTTTTTGTTATTATTATTGTTATTGTTTTTATTCTTGTTTGACATTGAAAAGCACCTCCATTCAATTTCTAAAATTATTGTAGCCAAAAAAACAAAAAATATTCTAATAAAATTTGTTTTTTTGAAAAAAAAGAGATATAATAATAAACGAAAAGCAAAAATAATGAATATAATAAAACAAGATCTGTCCCATTATACAAAAATGTTAGAAAGAGACAGTCCCAAAAAGAAACGTCCCCAATGGACACTGGAGGAAAATATGGAATATGAAAATGAAAAATTAAAAGAATTTAATGAATACATAAGATTTCGCAAAGTAGCAATAATAGGCTTAGGAGTAAGTAATCTACCACTATTAGACTACTTTCATGAAAATAAAGCACAAGTAACAGTTTTTGATAATAGAACAATAGACGAAATTTCAAAAGAAATAGTAGACAAAATAACAACATATAACTTTGAATTTTCTTTTGGAAAAAACTGTTTAGAAAAATTACAAGGATTTAATATAATATTTAGATCACCAAGCTGTTTACCAACAAAGCCAGAATTGCAAGCTGAAGCAAATAGAGGAGCTATTGTAACAACAGAAGTTGAAATGCTTATGGAAATGTGCCCTTGCAAAATAATAGGAATTACAGGAAGTGATGGAAAAACATCAACTACAAGTATGATAAATGCAGTTTTACAAAAGGCTGGATATAATACATATTTAGGAGGAAATATAGGAACACCATTATTTACAAAACTTTCAGAAATAACACCAGAAGATATTGTTGTACTAGAATTAAGTAGTTTTCAATTAATGAATATGGTAGTAAGTCCAGATATTGCAGTTATTACTAATATAACACCAAATCACTTAAATATACACAAAGATTATGAAGAATATATAGAAGCTAAAAAAAATATTTTTAAATATCAAGATGAAAATGGAATATTAGTATTAAATTATGATAATGATATTACAAAAGAATGTAGTAAAGAAGCAAAAGGAGAAGTTATATTTTTCAGTAGTAAAACAAAATTAGATAATGGCTTTATTGTTGATGGAAATATTATAAAAGAAAGTGAAGATAAAATTAGAAAACATATATTAAATACAAATGAAGTAATTTTAAGAGGAAAACACAACTTTGAAAACATATCAGCTGTATTAGGAGCTACAAAAACTTTAGTAGATACAGATATTGTAGTAGAAGCAATCAAAGAATTTAAACCAGTTGAACATAGACTTGAGTTTGTAAGAGAAATTAATGGAGTAAAATGGTATAATGACTCTGCAAGTTCTTCTCCAACAAGGACTTTATCTGGAATAAATGCTTTTGAAGAAAATATAGTTTTAATAGCAGGTGGATATGATAAAAATTTAGAATATGAGCCACTTGCAAAACCAATTTTAGAAAAAGTATCAACATTAATTTTAATAGGTCAAACAGCAGAGAAAATTTTTGATGTTGTTAAAGCAGAGGGAGAAATTCAAAATAAAAAAATAAATATTCATATGTGTGATTCTTTAGAGCAAACAGTAGAATTAGCACATAAATCAGCTAAAAATGGTGATATTGTTTTGTTATCTCCTGCTAGTGCTAGTTTTGATATGTTTAAGAGTGCAACTGATAGAGGGGAGAAGTTCAAGGCTTTAGTAAATAAATTATAAAACGGGAAAAAGGGAACGAGACAAAGGGAGACACAAAGGGGACGTTGCTAAAAATCCCTAAAT
>CAOSZT010000121.1 GCA_948528155.1 uncultured Clostridia bacterium
ATATTAAATTCAAATACAGTTAAATCAAATAATATACAATTAGATATAAGCGTAGAAAGTAATAAAAATAATGAAATATATGTTAATCAATATAGTAACCAAAAAGATCTACAAATAGTAAATATAAAAAAGGGAATAACTGCAATTCATGATGATGCTTTTGCCAACTGTCCTAATTTAACTGATGTTACAATACCAGAAACAGTTAAATTTATTTCAGAAGGTGCATTTTGGAATTCACCTAAAACTATTACTATACACGGATATAGTGGCACAAAAGCAGAAGAATATGCTAAAAAATATGGTTATAAATTTGATAATAGTGGAGGATATGTGATTACTCCAAGTGAAATAGAAATGCCTTCATATGTAAAAAGCGAAGTAGTAAATGCACAAAATAGAATACAAGAATTAAAAAAGAATGGAACAACTACATCTTTTAGTTTTTTAACAGACATACATGGAGACCAGGGAGAAACCGCTTCTTTAATGAATATTCAGGCTTTTAAAAATTTAGGAAAAGGTAATTTACTTGATTTTGGTGTTTGTGCAGGAGATATAACTACAGGATATTATTCTGATTTTGTAAGTAATAAAGCATTATATAATTTAGATTATTTTGCTAAAATGCTAAAAAATACAGATGTTCCTGTATTATTTGCAAGAGGAAATCATGATTGTAACACAAGAGAAAATGCAGAAGTTGCAATTTCAGGAAAACAATATTATGAAACAGTCCTAAAAGATTTAGATGGAAAAGTAGTATTTAATAAAAATGATATAGGAGGAGATTACTATTATAAAGATTTAGAAGATAAAAAAATACGAATATGTGTATTAAATTCATTTAATGGTGCAAATTATGAATTTATATTTGGTGAAAAACAATTAGAATTTATAGCAACAGAAGCCTTAAACTTATCTAATAAAAGTAATCCTGAAGAATGGCAAGTTTTATTTATATCACATACTGTTGATGAAGCAACACACTCAGAAATCCCAATAGATCAACAAAAACTATATGATATAATAAATGCTTTTCAAAATGGAGAAAAAAAGTTAATTGAAAATTTACAAGTAGATTATACAAAACAAGGAAAAGGAACTTTTATTGCATTTATAACTGGTCATCATCACATAGATAGTACAAAAATAAAAAATAATTTTTTAATAATAACAGTACGTTCGTCTTCTATTATGTTTGATAGATTAGGAAAAAATAAAGAAACCTATAATGAACAAGATTTGTGTTTTGATATTTTTACAATTGATAAACAAAATAAAACATTATATTCAACAAGAGTAGGAAGAGGGAAAGATAGAAAATGGAGTTATGATACAAATAATTTAAAAGAAGAGCAAACAGAAAATAGAGAAAGAAAACAAATTATAGAAAATACAAAAAATAATATACAGGCAAAAACAATTATAGACAATAATAATAATTTAGTAGCAATTATAACTTCAGATACAGAATTACAAAAAAAGTCAAATCAAACTTGGAAATTAAGTGAAGACAAAAAAACATATATAAAAATACTTAATGATGTAACAAGTCCATATATAACAAGTTTTACTAATATAAATGGACATACAGAAACATTTATTTTTAGGATAAATGAAAGTATTGATAATATTCCGCCAAAATTAGAATTAAAATATGAAACTAATACAGATGGAACAATTACAGCAATAGTTACATCAAATGAAATATTGCAGAAAAAAGGAAATGTAAATTGGATTTTAAGTGATGATAAACATATATATAAATATACTTTTACAAAAAGCACAAGTAATTATGTTACAGCATTTTATGATGTATTTGGAAACCAAACACTTTTAACCTTAAATGCAACAGTAAATATACCTATAAATATTGATATAAAATACATTGAAAATCAAGATAAAACAATAACAGCAATTGCAATATCTAATATAAAATTTGCAGATACAAAACCAACATGGAAATTATCAGAGGATGGATATACATATACAAAAATATACACAAATAATCAAAATTATCAAACAAATTTTGTTAATATATATGGATATGTTGTATTAAAAGAAATAGTAATAGACAAATTTAGTAAAGTAAATATAACATACAGAGAAAACCAAGATAAAACAATAACAGCAATTGCAACATCTGATATAAAATTTGTAAATACAAAACCAACTTGGAAACTATCAGAGGATGGATATACATATACAAAAATATACACAAATAATCAAAATTATCAAACAAATTTTACTGATATATATGGAAACGTCGCACTAAAAGAAATAGTAATAGACAAATTTAATAAAGTAAATATAACATATAAAGAAAATCCAGATAAAACAATAACAGCAATTGCAACATCTGATATAAAATTTGCAAATACAAAACCAACTTGGAAACTATCAGAGGATGGATATACATATACAAAAATATACACAAATAATCAAAATTATCAAACAAATTTTACTGATATATATGGAAACGTCGCACTAAAAGAAATAGTAATAGACAAATTTAATAAAGTAAATATAACATATAAAGAAAATCCAGATAAAACAATAACAGCAATTGCAACATCTGATATAAAATTTGCAAATACAAAACCAACATGGAAATTATCAGAAGATGGTTATACATATACAAAGATATTTACAAGTAGTCAAAATTATAAGACAGATTTTGTAGATATATTTGGTAATTCAATACTAAAAGAAATAATAATTTAAAAAAATAAAAAGAGTTGCTCATCATAAAATTAAAATTAAAGTTTTATAAATTTTAATTTTATGATGAGCAACTTTTTTATAAAATTTTTTGACATTTATAAATAAAGCTTTTTGACTACTCAACTATAAAAAAATTGACATATTAAGAACTTTGTTGTATTATGTAAAAAAATAATACAATATATAAGGAGAAAGATAATGATTTTTAGCTCAATGACATTTTTGTGGATATTTTTGCCAATCTTATTAGGATTATATTTTATATCAAAAGAAAAATATAGAAACATTATTCTTTTAGTATTTAGTTTAATTTTTTATAGTTGGGGTGAGCCCCAATATATAATTTTAATGTTAATATCAATTTTAGTAAATTATATATTTGGAATAATTTTAGACAAATGTAAAGATAAAACAAAAAGAAGAATTGTTTTAATAACAGCAATATTATTTGATTTAGGTTTATTAGGATATTTTAAATATTTCAATTTTTTTGTTACAAATATAAATAAATTATTTGGAAATACAATACTTCCAATAAAAGAAATAATATTACCAATAGGAATATCATTTTATACCTTCCAAATAATTTCATATATAGTTGATTTATATAGAAAAGAAATAAAAGTACAAAAAAATATACTAAATTTAGCATTATATATAACATTTTTCCCTCAATTAATAGCAGGACCTATTGTAAAATATCATGATATAGATAAACAATTACAAAAAAGAGAAATTACAATAGAAAAATTTGCACTTGGAATTAAAAGATTTGTATATGGCTTATCAAAAAAAGTAATAATATCAAATTCTTTAGCATTTGTAGCAGATTATATATTTGATTCACAAATAACTTCTATTAATATGCCAATTTCATGGATAGGAGCAATTTGTTATACTTTACAAATATATTTTGATTTTTCAGGTTATAGTGATATGGCAATTGGACTAGGCAAAATGTTTGGATTTGAATTTATGGAAAACTTCAATTTACCATATGTTTCAAAATCTATTACAGAATTTTGGAGAAGATGGCACATTTCATTATCAACTTGGTTTAAAGAATATTTATATATTCCACTAGGAGGAAATAGAAAAGGGAAATTTAGAACATTAATAAATTTAGCAATAGTTTTTCTAGCAACAGGATTTTGGCATGGAGCATCTTGGAATTTTATTATATGGGGAGCATATAATGGATTTTTCTTAATTATAGAAAGAATAAAACTAAAAGAACTATTAGATAAAAATAAATTCAAATTAATAAATCATATATATTCATTATTAATTATAGTTGTAGGTTGGGTATTTTTTAGAGCAAATGGACTAAAACAAGCAATCAAATATTTAAAAGTAATGTTTATACCATCAAATGAAAAATGTTACTTTGATTTAGACATAATTATAAATAACAAAAACATATTAATTTTTATAATAGCAATCTTATTTTCAGGAATTATACAATATATATTTAACAAATTAAAAAATAAAGAAAAAATAATTAACATTTATCAAAAATATTTAGAAGCAATAGTTATAAGTATATTAATGTTTATATGTATAATGATGTTAGCTAGTAACACATATAATCCGTTTATATATTTTAGATTTTAAAATTTACTATAACAATATAATTATTAATACATAATAAAGAGAGAAGGAAAACTAAAATGAAGTATAAAACATCAAATTTTCTTGTTATAATTTTATTTATATTACTAATTACTTTACCACAAATATTAGCTTGGATAATGGGAAAAAATAATATAGAAATATCAATAGCAGAAAATAGAAATCTATATCAAAAACCAAAACTTGAATTAGCAACAATTACAACATATCCTCAAAAATATGAAAATTATTATAATGATAATTTGCCATTTAGAGAAAATTTTATAGATATTTGGTCAAAAATAAATTACAAATTTTTTAATACATCAGTAGATAATAGATGTGTTATAGGAAAAGACGGTTGGCTATTTTATAGAGGAGATGATGCTTTAAGTAAAAATAATGTAATTACACAAATTCAAGGAATATCTGAATTCTCAGAAAATGAAAAGAAAAATATTTTAGAAAACTTAAAATTAAATAATAATAAACTAAAAGCAAACAATATAGAAATGTATATATTAGTTTTGCCTAATAAAGAAAATATATATAGAGAATATCTACCAGACAGTATATCAATAAAAAATAATACTAGTAGAACAGAGAATTTAATAGAATATATAAAAAATAATTCAGATATAAATATAATATATCCAAAAAATGAATTATTAAAAGTAAAAGAAAAGTATCAAATATACAGAAAATATGATACACATTGGAATAGGATAGGATCATGTATTGGAACAATAGCTTTACAAAAATCAATAGATAAAAAATTTGCATTTGATATATATGATATTGAAGTTGAAGAAATAAAAGAAAAAGACAATAATGATTTAGCAATAATGGCAGGGGTAAAAGAATTACATGAAAATACATTAAAAGTAAAGAATTTTTATACACAAATTGAATATAAAGTAAATAAAGAAGAAACATATGAAGAATATATATCAAATTCTTCAAATGACAAAACAGTTTTATTTATAGGTGATTCTTTTAGAGAAAACATGAGGGAAGATTTTTCAAAATTATATAAAAGAGTAGTATATGTTCATAGAGGTTTTTATACAGAAGATTTAATACAAAAAATAAAACCTAATATAGTTGTATATGAAATACTAGAAAGATATTCAACACAATTAAATAAACAAATAATTAAATAATACATTAGTCAATACATAAATTTTGTTAATGGATAATGGTTTGCAATAATAAAAAGTATTAGTTAGTAGCACCTTTTTTATATTAAAGTACAAAAATACTTGTACTTTTTTTTATTTAATGATATTATAAATATGATAAAAATGATATAAAAAATCAAAAAAAGAGAGGTTAAATATGAAAATATTAGTAACAGGAGCAAATGGAATGCTTGCCAAAGAAGTAAAAGAAAAATTTTCAAAAGGAAATGAAATAATAGCAACAGATGTATCTGAGCTAGATATTACAAATGAAAAAGCAGTTTTAGATTTTGTAAAAAATTTAAAACCAGATTATATAATAAATTGTGCAGCATTTACAGCAGTAGACAAAGCAGAAGAATGTTATGAATTAGCTGACAAAATTAATGGAGAAGGTCCAGCAAATTTAGCAAAAGCAGCAAAAGAAGCAGGAACAAAATTAATACATATTTCAACAGACTATGTTTTTGGTGGAGACTTAGATATTTCAAAGGATTATGAAGAAGATGAAGAAAAAAATCCTGTAACAGTATATGGAAAAACAAAACTACATGGAGAACAAGAAATTCAAAAAAATATGGAAGAATATTATATATTTAGAACAGCTTGGTTATATGGAATAGGAGGAAACAACTTTGTAAAAACAATGACAAAACTAGGAAGTACAAAAGATGAAATAAATGTAGTATCAGACCAACATGGAAGCCCAACATATGCAAAAGACCTAACAAATATAATTTATCAAGCAATAGAAAAGAAAATTCCATATGGAATATATCATGCAACAAATCAAGGAAACACAACTTGGTATGAATTTACAAAAGAAATACTAAAAGAACAAAATATACAATGTAAAGTAAATCCAGTAACAACAGAGGAATATATAGAAATGATGAAAATAACACAAGCAAAAAGACCATTTAATTCACAACTTTCAAAAAACAAACTATTAAAACAAGGAATAGAAATCCCAGACTGGAAAGATGGATTAAAAAGGTATTTAGTAGAAGCCCAAAAGGCTGAAAATTAAAAAACACTAAAAACAAATAGGAAATAAAGGAGACCAACTATGAAAAGTCAATAGAAAAATGAAAAAATATTTAAAAATTTT
>CAOSZT010000122.1 GCA_948528155.1 uncultured Clostridia bacterium
GTTGTATTTATAAAATATATTACAAATGAATATATAAATAATACTATCAATAAATTCAAATATAATGACATTATACTAGACCCTGTTAGATATCCAATTAAATCTTCTTTTTTAAATTCTGCAATTCCCATTTGTCCAAATAATTCACTATAATTATAATTAGTAGTTCCTTGTATTCCTATTTCTTTAAGAATTAATTTATCTTTTAGTATTATTATTCCACTTTCTTCCTCTTTTACATCATTCAAATATTGATTTATTTTTTCTGTTTCTTCTGTATTTGTATCAATAATTACTTTTCCAAATTTTGTATTATTATCAACTATTGGCTCTTGTGTATCTATTGTTAAAGTTTCATTACTATATGATAATTCTGGTACTTTTTCATTTATATATTGTGTAATATTTTTTACATCTAAACTTGTCCTAAATAATGTAACAGCTGAAGACATAAATGATAATATAGATACTAAAATAATTAAATATTTTATGGCTCTTACAAAACCTTCTGCCGATAATTCAGAGTATTTTTCTATTTTATAAATCGAATACCATATTTTTTTGAAAAATCCCTTTTTTATTTTTTGGTCTTTATTTTGTGGATTTTCTTCCAATTACTTCCACTCCCTTCTAATACTACTATCAACATATTTTATATTTGTATCAAAAACAACTTCATCATCTATTCTTATATCTTTTCCAGTTATATCAACAGTAATATGGTATGTTCCAATTCTTCCCAATATTGGACATCTTTGCCTATTTATTTTAACAAATAATTGTTGCTTTTTCAATAGTTCTTTAATATCATTTGCAATATATCTAATTTTATCAATAAATCTTAACATATCTTTTCCAACATTTACATTTACACCATCTGAATATCCACATGGTATTATTGCAACTTTTGTTTCTTTTTTTGTTTTATATATATTTGAATAACCTATATTAAATCCTTTTGGAAGTGTTTTAATTTCTGCCACATTTGATTTTAAATATCCAATTTTTCTTAAACCCATTGAATTTTCAAATGAAACTCTTCCATTAAATGCTGATCCGATTCTTACAGCATTTAAGTGCATATTAGGAAATTTTATAAATGCTGATGTATTACAAACATGCAACATTCCTGTTTCAATTTCATTCATTTTTAAAACTTCTACACAATTTATAAATCTCTCAAATTGCAATATTGTATATTTATCATCATAATATGCGTTTGAAAAATGTGTAAAAGTACCTTCTATTTTTATATTTTTTAGTGGTTTTAGTACTTGTATCATTTGTTCTCTATTATTATATACAAATCCATATCTTCCAAATCCTGTATCTATTTTTATATGTGCTTTTACTTTTTGTTTTAATTCTTGTCCTATTTTATTTGCAATTTCTGCTGATTCTTTTGAGCCTATTGTTATTATTATATTATTTTCAATTAAAGTTCTAATATCTTCTTCTATACATGTTGATGATAACATTAAAAGCTTTTCTTTTATTCCTGATTTTCTTAATTTTAAAGCTTCTTCCATTGTTGATACCGCAAAATAATCTATACCATTATCAATTAAAAAATTTGTATATTCTACTATTCCTAGACCATATCCATTTGATTTAACAACTGCTATTAATTTTATTTTATCATCTTTAATTATATATTCTTTTATTTTTTCTATGTTATATCTTAGGTCTTCTTTATTTATTACTACTGAATTCAATTTTCTTCCTTTCTTTGTCCATTAAGGACTATTCACATTATATAAGTAATTAAAAACTGTCAAAATTTTGAGTTAGTACTTGCCTTTTTATGTAAATAATGTTATAATATCTACATAAAAATTATATAAGGAGGCAATATGAATAGACATTGTAAACGTAAAAAGCTATCCAATAATTTGTTACCTATCCTTTATCCTTCTAACAAACGGATAAAAGATAACAAAGTCCAATTCCAATATGGAATAAATACAAGCCCAAAAGGTTTTGTAAAAACAAGTTTACGTCTGGACATTTAACCTCTAATAGCTCTGGCTTTTATAGCAGAGCTATTTTTTTATTTTTTGCCAACTTTTCTTTTTATTTGTCTTATTGTTCTAAATGCTTTTTCTGAAAATTTGTACAATTTATATTTCATTGGTTTAAATGGTATATATATTTCTCCAATAAATTCTGTAAATTTTGCCCCAAAACCTTTTTTAAATCTATATAATCCATATTGTGGATGATTTTCGTCTACTACTCCTGATACTCCTCTAAAGTCATACACTTCATCTTTTCTTGCTATTGCCATTTTTATCATTTCCCATTGTAGTAAATAATTTGGCATTAAGTTTCTGTGTTGATTACTACTTGCTCCATATAAATACCAAGTTTTGTTCCCATAAAAAATTGGTATTACTCCTGAAATTGGTTTTCCTTCATAATATGCCATTAATAGTTTCATATGTCCTTGTGATACCATATTGTCATACATTTTTTCGAAGTATTGTAATGGTCTTGTTATAAAACCATCTCTATTTCCTGTTTCTACCATTATTTTGTGAAAATCTTTTAAATCTTCTCTTGTTCCTTCTTTTATTTCTACTCCTTTTTTTCCAGCCAGTCTTATGTTATATCTCCATTTTTGATGAAATCCTGCCATTATTTCTTCTTCTGTTTTATCTTTTATATCTAATCTAAATACAAATCTTGGTTGTATTTCATCTTTGAAATCTTTTGCATCATCTTTTATTTTATATCCTAGATTTGTTACTATATCTCTAAATGCTTGATCTTCTTTTTCTATATCTGGTTCTATTCTTAAAACTATTGCTTTATATTTTTTAGCTAACTCTTTTGCTCCTTCTGTTAGTTGTTTCATTACTGTTATATCATGTATATCACATACTGGTCCTCTTGATGAATACATTATATTACCAAATATTGGCATTTTTCTTATTAGTACACATAATGATCCTATTATATTATTCTCTTCATCTTCTGCCAGTATCACTTCTGGTGTCCAGTTTGGCTTTTTTATTTCTGCCCATTCTAATGATTGCTGAAAATTACATCTTTCATGTTTTTCTAAAAATTTTTTGTATTCTTTTTTCGAGTCTTCATCTGTTACAAATCTCATTTTTGTTTTTCCTCCTAATTATTATTTACGATTTATTCGTATTTTACACCAAGTTGAGTATTTTTACAAGTAATTTTATAAAAAACATCAGGTAAAAGTTTCTAAAATATACTGGCGTTTTGTTACTCTAATAAAACAAGCACAGAAAGGGTAAAAAAACAACACTATTGAAAAAAATTATTTAACTTTTTACAATAGTGTATTTTTGTTACTTTACATTTTCATTACTACATTATAGTATTAATTTAGTATTATATAATTACTTTATACCTTTCATTTGTCTAAGTTTTATGTAGAAAATTACTACTATAAATATAGATATTACAATTATTACTTTTATAAAATTTTTTATTCCTGTTTGTGGAATTTTGTTTGTTGCTATAGTTTTATCTTCTGTTTTATTTACATTATTTTTGTTATTATTTATTTGATTTAGTACTTCTGTTAATGTTCCTACTTTCTTTCCATCTAAATAAAACTCTGGCTCTTTTTCCATTTGAACTTCTACATTAGTTATTTTCTCTGACTTTTTTTCATTAATTTCAGCTACTTCTTTTATATATAAATATAACTTGTCTGTACCTAATAATTCTTTATAATTTGTAATTTTATCACTATTTATATCTATTTTTAGTGAATATGTTCCATCATTTTCTTTTATAGGCTCTATTTTTATCCATTCATCATTTACCATTTTATCTTCTTGTTTACTAGAAAGATAATAATAATATGTATAAGTGTCTTCTTCATCTCCTATTTTTATATTATCTACTTTAATGTTTGCATTTATTTTAATTTTATTTACATCTTGTGTTGAAAAATAAAATTTAATATTACTACTATTTGCTTTTATATTTGTAAAATCAGAATTTACTGGTTCTTTTGTTTTATCCTCTTCTTTTGGTGGTTGTACTTCTTTTTTATTAACTGTTATATTTTGTGTTACTGTTTTTGTAATATTTCCCTCTTGATAACTTATTGTTACTTTTGTTTTTCCTTCTGATAAATTGCTTCCATCTGTTATATTATAATTGATTATTTTTTTTGTTGAATTATCACTATATTTTGCTGTTACTTCCATTCCTGTTCTGTCAAAATTATCTCCTTCTGTATATACTGTTTTTGTTGGTGCTTTAGTTACTTCTATACTACTTAATATTACTTCTGGTTTTTCTGTTTCTTCTGGTGGTAGTACTTCTTTTTTGTTAACTGTTATATTTTGTATTGTTGTTTTTGTAACATTTCCCTCTTGATAACTTATTGTTACACTTGTTTTTCCTTCTGATAAATTATTTCCATCTGTTATATTATAATTGATTATTTTTTTTGTTGAATTATCACTATATTTTGCTGTTACTTCCATTCCTGTTCTGTCAAAATTATCTCCTTCTGTATATACTGTTTTTGTTGGTGCCTTAGTTACTTCTATACTACTTAATACTACTTTTGGTATATCTGGCTCTTCTGGTTTTTCTGTTTCTTCTGGTGGTTGTACTTCTTTTTTATTAACTGTTATATTTTGTGTTGTTGTTTTTATTATTGTTCCTTCTTGATATCTTATTATTACATTTGTTTGACCTTCTGTTAAATTATTTGCATTTTGTACACCATATGTTGTTACCTCTTTAGATGAACCATCACTATATGTTGCTGTTATTTTCATACCAGTTCTATCAAAATTTTCTCCTTCTGTATATACTGTTTTTGTTGGTGCTTGACTTACTGTTATTCCAGTTAGTGTGGCTATTGTATCTTCGTTTCCTATTGTAAATGCTTTTATACATAAATTTCCTTTAAAAGTTTGATGATATTCTACTAAATCTTTCCAGTCATTTGCCTGTGCCTGTGATTCTGTTGCTACAAAGCTTTCGCCTTTATTATTTTCTGCATATTGATATTCATCATCTGTATTATTTTCTAAAGATATTTTAACTGTATGTTCATTTAATATTTTTACTGCTATTGTAAAAGAATCTCCTGTAAGTTCAATATCCTCTGCAAACTCTAGTGTATGATATCCTGGTTCAACAATTTGTGTTTCACCTGCTTTAAGTTTAACTTCTTGTAAATCTGATTTATTACTTCCATTTGGATTTATATATACTTTACATTCATATCCAGTTTCAGTATAAAAACTAATTTTATTAACATATTCTTTTACATTTGAATTTCTAGAAAATGTATTAGCAAGATAAACATCTTCACCTGAATTTTCAAAAAATAAACTTTGATTAGGTCCTAATATATCATTTTGATATAAATTTTTATAATTTTTTGTATTTTCTGCTTTTGTAATTCCACATAAACCATGTAATACATTACAATCATCATATGATACATACCAAAAACCTTCATCTCCTATTTCAATATCAAATTCATTTTCTTTTCTTACTACATTATTCTCGCCATACCAATTTTTTAATATTTCCTCCATTTTATCAAAATTATTTAATATAAATTCATCTGGAATTTGTTTATAATTTGCCCAACCATTATTTTGACATTGTGTTGTATTTTCATCATAGTAAATGTCTTTCAGTTGTGTAAGCCCTAATGGCATATTTGTACCATAAGAATTCTTAATTATCCACGCACCATTATTTTTAGGTCTATGTCCTTCATTAAAATTGTTTTTATCATAATTATCGTCCCATCCTATAATTAGTACTGCATGATCTTGAAAGTGAGCATTACCTTCAGGATCATTCTTAGGACAATACATAGCACCTGTTGAATTATTATAACATTTTTTACTAGATAATGCTGATCCATGTATACTTGTCCAAATTCCTCCATAATTTGTTATATGTTGTTTTATTTTATTTTTAAGTTCTTGTTCTGTTTCATCATCATAAGGAGATTCAAATTTTATATAATCTTCTACAGTTGTTATTACTTCTTTGTTTTGTATTTCTGAAATATTTATGTCATCTTGATTATCTTCAAATGGCATACTGTTTTCTAATATTGCCCCTGTACCATTTGTTAAATAATTAAGAGCGTACTCTTTCCTGCCTCCATACATATCCCTTCTGTAATAACCATATGGATTAATTTCATCATTAAAAAATGCATTAGCAGATGTCATATAATCCATATGTCTTTCAGAGTAATCATAAATTATCTCTCCTTTAGAATTCATTTTATCTTGTAATGCTAAATGAGTTTCTAACATACCTATTCCTGCAAAAGCCCAACATGCTCCTGTACTAAGTTGATCTCTAATTTTTGTATTTGCTGGTATTTCTGTTTTTAAAGAATATTGAGAATTTAAATTTGCTTTTAATATTTGAGACATCTCAAATATATTATTCATATTTTTTAAACGTTTAGTATTATTTTGATATGGTACAACATCATATTTTTGTGGTTCAATTTTACCTTTTTTCTCTTCTTCACTAAGTTTTAACCACTTTTTATATGCTTCTGAATATTCTACTGGTTTAAATGTTTCTTCTGTTGCTTTTACATTTAATATATTAAATATTATACCTAATAATATAC
>CAOSZT010000123.1 GCA_948528155.1 uncultured Clostridia bacterium
GGACTTTTTTTACAGCCCCTTTGATTTACTTTTCTTGAATTCTCATTTTTACAATTTCAACTAATCCCTCTTCATTATAATCAATTGAAATAGTATATTTATTACTACTATTTTTTTCTAAAAATTCTAATATTTCTTCTTGTTTTTCTTTATTATTACTATCTTGTTTTATTATAAGTTGTATTTCTGAAATATTTTTTTTATAATCTGTTGCTTCTTTGTTATCTTTTTCTATTTTCTTTATATCAAAATCTTCAATATCTCCATTTTTCAGAACAACTTGAATATCTTTAAAGTTATTTTCAACTACATTAATTAAGTCTTTTATATTATCTGTTGTCAAATCTTCTGTCTGAAAAAACTCAAATTGCGAATTAAATCTTTTTCTTTCTATATCAGTAACTTGAATTTCATTAGGTAATTGGACTGTATTTCTTTTTATTATTTCTAAGTTTTTTAATATTGTCATATACTCCTCAATACTTACTATTGAAAATAAGTCATTTATTTGACCTTGTATATTTTCAGTAAGAATTTGAATAATTACCTCTTTACTTTCTTTTGGTAAATCTTTTAATTTTACAATATCTGTATCTAATGTTATTTGTTCTTCAAATTCTTGCATTAATAGAATTTCATTATTCACATTTAAAGTTGCTTCATATTTTTCATTTATTATTTTTATTTCCATATCTTTTAATATTTGATCATTTTCTTTTGATTGTTTATATTGTATTTTTATATCATTTGTTACTTCATTATTTTGGATTTTTTCAAATTCTACTAATATATTTGATTGAGTCTGATTTTTCTCTTTTTCTATTTTTATAAATTGTTCATTTATGTTTTGTCCCAATTTTATATTGTCTATTTTTATAGAATTATTATATAAGTCTATTATTATTTTATTTGTTGTTTTCTCAATTGATGTTCTTACTGTTTTTTTATTACTTTCATATACTGTAATTTCTACTTTTTCATTTCCTATATTATTACTTTTAATTTTATATATTTTGTCATTTATTTCATTTATAAATATTTCTCTTAAACTTTCATCATTATTTCTTAATTCTTCAATTTTACTTTCTATTAAATCTATTTTTGATAATATTATTTCATCTGTTGTAATTTGTTCTAATATTTTTATATATAAATTGTTATATTCTTCTACTGTTAATCTAAGAGAATACGCATTTGCATATACATCTTGATTATTTATTGTTATTAAAGAATTTGATTGTTTAAAATATTTATCTTTTGATACATTTTTTTGTATCAATTCTGTATATGTGTTCATTAGTGTTTCTTTTTCTTCTTTTGTAAATGTAAATATTGAAGCAATATCTATATTTAATGATATTTCTTCTAAATTTTCTATTCCAAATTGTTTTAATATCTGATTTTTTTCATTGTCTTCATTATCTTCTGGGATTACAAATTGCTGTATCCCCTTTAATCTAATTCCATAATCTTCATCTTGTTTTAGATATTCTAATTTTACTAAATCTTCATCTTCATTTTTTATAGATATATTTTTATAATCATATTTATTTTTTTGATCTATATTGCTTTTTATTTCTACACCTATATTATTTATCTTATTATTTTTGTTCTCTCCACTTGTTCCTATATTTTCTATATATTGTATTTTTCCTGCAATTTTTGATTCATATTTGTTATCCTCTAAAGCATTTTTTATTCCTAGCTCATCTTCATTTTCTAATATTTCAATAGCATTAAAGTTTTGCATAAAATATTTTGCAAACAATATGTCTTTTGATTGAAAGATATCTGTTTTAGTATATAAAAATATTAAAATTCCTAATATTACTGAAACTATCAAAATAATAAAAAAAGTCAAAATAGTTATTCTCATTTTTCTTGGCATCATTTATAGTATCCTCCTATTCATTTGTATAAATATATTATATATTTTTTACTTTTTTTATTCAATACATTATTTTAAATTTTTTTGCTTTACCACTTCATATATAATTATTCCTGCTGATACTGATGCATTTAATGAAGTTATTTTTCCTTTCATTGGAATTTTAACATTGAAATCGCAGTTTTTTCTTACTTTTTCACTTATCCCAGATCCTTCATTTCCGATTACTATTCCTAGTGGTCCTGTTAGGTCTTGATTATAGTAATATTTGTCTGTATTTATGTCTGTTCCACATACCCATAATCCTTCATCTTTTAGTTTTTGTATTGTGTCTGATATATTTGTTACTCTTGCTATTTTCATATGTTCTACTGCTCCTGCTGATGCTTTGTTTACAGTACTATTAACTGCTACTGCTCTTCTTTTTGGTATTATTATTCCATGTATTCCTGCTGTTTCTGCTGTTCTTATTATTGATCCTAGGTTGTGTGGATCTTCTATCCCATCCAATATTAATATAAATGGGTCTTCCTTTTTTTGTTTTGCTTCTTGTAATATATCTTCTATTTCACAATATTCAAATGGTGGAACAATTGCTATTACTCCTTGATAATTTTCATTTTGTGCCATTTCATCCATTTTTCTTTTATCTTTTTCTACTAATATTATATTTTTATCTTTTGCTTTTGCTATTATTTTGTTTATTGAGCCATGTTTTTCTCCTTTTGTTATGAATATTTTGTTTATGTCTTTTCCACTTTCTAATAATTCTAAAACTGAGTTTCTTCCTTCTACTTGATCATCATAGTTTCTTTCTTCTTTGTTTTCGTAATTTATTTTTTGATTTTTTTTGACCTTTGAATTATAATTATTTTTCATTTTTTATCCTTTCATCCATTACACATAATATTATTGAGATATTATTCATCATCTAATTTAAGTACAGACAAAAATGCCTCTTGTGGTACTTCTACATTACCAATTTCTCGCATTTTCTTTTTTCCTCTTTTTTGTTTTTCAAGTAGTTTTTTCTTTCTTGTTACATCTCCTCCATAACATTTTGCTAATACATCTTTTCTCATTGCTGAAATTGTTTCTCTTGCTATTACTTGTCCTCCTACCACTGCTTGTATTGGTATTGTAAATAATTTTCTAGGTATTTCTGTTTTTAGTTTTTCTACCATTTTCTTTCCTCTTGTATAGCTACTGTCTTTATGTACTATAAAGCTTAGTGCATCAACTGGCTCTCCATTTATATGTATATCTAGTTTTACTAAGTTTGACCTTTTGTATTCTTTGAATTCATAATCAAATGATGCATATCCTTTTGTTTTGGATTTTAAGTTGTCAAAAAAATCATATATTATTTCATTTAATGGCATATCATATATCAGTGTTACTCTATTTTCATCTAAATATTTCATATCAATATATATTCCTCTTCTTTTTTGACAGATATCCATTATATTTCCTACATATTCTTTTGGTGTTAGTATATTTGCTGTTACAAATGGCTCTTCTATATATGATATTTCTTGTGGTGTTGGCAAATCTGTTGGATTATATATGTCTTCAACTTCTCCTGTTGTTTTATATACTTTATATATAACTGATGGTGCTGTTGTTATTAGCCCTAAATCAAATTCTCTATCTAGCCTTTCCTCTATAATTTCTAAATGTAATAGACCTAAAAATCCACATCTAAATCCAAAACCTAAGGCTGCTGATGTTTCTGGCTCATATTCTAATGCTGCATCATTTAGTTGTAATTTTTCTAGTGCTATTTTTAAATTTTCATATTCACTTCCATCTATTGGATATAATCCACAATATACCATAGGTGTTACCTTTTTATATCCTTTTAATGGTTCTTCTGCTGGATTGTCTTTTAATGTTACTGTATCCCCTACATGTATATCTGATAAGCTTTTTATGCTTGCTGCTATATATCCCACTTCTCCTGCTTTTATTTCTTTTGATGGCATATATGATCCTGGTACAAAGTATCCTACTTCTGTTACTGTGTATATTTTATTTGTTGCCATTAGTTTTATTTCATCACCAGTTTTTACTGTACCATCAACCACTCTAACATATGCTACTGCTCCTTTGTAATTGTCATAATATGAGTCAAATATCAAACATTTTGTTTTATTTTGTTCGTTTCCTTTTGGTGCTGGTAAAGCTGTTACTATTTTTTCTAATACTTGTTCTACATTTAGCCCTGATTTTGCTGATATACATGGTGCTTCTTCTGCTGGTATTCCTATTATGTCTTCTATTTCTTTTTTTACTTCTTCTGGTCTTGCATTTGGTAAGTCTATTTTGTTTATTACTGGTAATATTTCTAAATTGTTATCTATTGCTAAATAGACATTTGCAAGTGTTTGTGCTTCCACTCCTTGACTTGAATCTACCACTAAAATTGCTCCATCACATGCTGCTAGACTTCTTGATACTTCATAGTTAAAATCTACGTGTCCTGGTGTGTCTATTAAGTTTAATATATATTCTTGTCCATTTCTTGCTTTGTATATCATTCTTACTGCTTGAGATTTTATTGTTATTCCTCTTTCTTTTTCTATTTCCATGTTGTCTAAGACTTGACTTTCCATTTCTCTTTTTGATAATACTCCTGTCATTTCTATTAACCTGTCTGCTAATGTTGATTTTCCATGGTCTATGTGTGCTATTATACTGAAGTTTCTGATGTGTTCTTGTCTATTATCCATTTTTCCTCCGCTTCTTTTTGTTCTTCATTTTATTTTTTACTTATTTTAACATATCTAAAATAATGAAACAAGAGTAATATTAAAATTAAACTTGTAAATGTTACTAGATAATACTATTTTATTGTTGAGTAGCTGAAACAAATTGATAAATATACTTTTTTAGAGTTTTAACGTTCGATTGTAATGAAAATTAAAATTAGTTAGGCTTTCGAATGAGGAATGTTCACGGTACCTGAAGAATGAAGGAGTCTGAGTGAAAGAGGCTCATGAGAAAGCCTTACTAATTCTTTTTGAATGAAATGAGTAGGTAAAACTATAAAAAAGTATATTTATCAATTTGTTTCAGCGGTTAATTTATTTGCAAACCATTATCCAGTAACTTGTAAATTATTTGAATTTTTAGTATAATATTAAGTAATATTTGTAACTTCCCATTAACGCCAATTAGTGATGGGATAATACTTTCAAAACAAAATGATGGAGGTACTTTTTATGAATAGCAAAAATGTTTTAAAGAAAGTATGTTGTAATGTAGCCGCAATATTTGTATCGATTAATATATCCTTACAAACATTTGAATTTGAGCGGTATAAAAAAAATGTTTTAATAAAAGTATGTCGGATTGTAGACACCATTTTCGTATTCATAACCATATTATTACAGATACTTGAATTTGAGCCACTACGGCATTCAGTTTCATGTATATTTCTTAGTTTGATTTTTTGTATTATTAATCTTATTGATGAAGATAAAGATTTCAATGGTGTAATCCTGTGGGGCATTGCTGCAATAGCCTCTCTATCTGCTATTGCATAATACCCAAAAGCAAAGAAATTCCATTCCATGGAATTTCTTTGTGTTTTTTCCTTTTAATTACTAAAATTTAATTGTATATTTTATCCATATTTAATCCAATAAAAATAAATATATTATTAATTATCATTACACATAAATCATAATAAAAACTATTGGCAAATACTAAAATTCTATATTTCAATTCCACCATACACATTATAAACATTAGTATAACCAATATTTTCTAAAATTTGTTGAGATTTTTGGCTTCTATGTCCTGTAGAGCAATATAAAATAATTAACACATCTTTTTTATCCACAAATCTTTGTATAGATTTTTTTATTTGATAGTCAGGAATTGAAATAGCTCCATTAATATGTCCTTCTCTATATTCTTGTGGACTTCTTACATCAATTATTACAGCTCCTTTTTTTATATATGTTTCTAATTCTTCTTCTGTTATATCTTTTTCACTATCAAAACTTCTTTTCAAATCAAAATTCTTTTGTATAACATATGCAAATTTTCTAAACATTTTTATTCACCTTTCAAATAATACTCCTAATATATTATATTAAGAGTATCTTTTTTTTGATATAGTTTAATAATTGTTATTCCATTTCAAAATTATGTAGTCTATGCAATTTTATGTTTCCTATTTCACTTATTTTTTTCCTTTTTCCTACAAAATTGTTTTTTGTGGAAACTGTGGATAACTTTGTGAATAACTTAATTATAATACTTTATTTTTTTAAGTTATTCACATCGTACTGTGTATATCTATTTTTCCCAATTATTTACTTTTTTACGACATTTTTTATGTGTACTACATTTTTTATTTTATAAAAAAACAAAAAAAGCTGTATTACTTGATATTTCAAGCCTATACAACTCTTTGTTTTAAGTTACTGGACATAATACTACTTTTTATGACATTTTGAAAATACTATTCTAAAACTTAAAAAATAGTAAAATATAAAATTGCAATTATCTCTATTATTGTAATTGTTGGAAATCCTATAACAAATGCAATTTTTTGGGTTTTATGTCTAAATGTGTACATTCCTACAATTGTTCCAATTCCGCCCCCTAAAGCTGTTATTATAAATAATGTTTTTTCTGGTATTCTCCATTTTCCCTTTTTAGCTTTTTGCTTGTCTATGTACATTATTAAAAAGCCTAATAAATTTATAAT
>CAOSZT010000124.1 GCA_948528155.1 uncultured Clostridia bacterium
AACTATAAGTTTTATAATGCCCCCAGCATAGCTGGGGGTTTACTTTAATGTTAATGAAATTTGCCAACGGCATTGGCAAAATTGGAGGTTTTGAAATGGAAGATAATAATATGTTAGATAAAGGGTTTAAAGACTTAGTTTTGTATGCTAAACAGGACATTTTAAAAACAAGATATGAAGTTCAAGAAAATGCTAATATGGAATTAATTAAACTGTATTTTAGACTTGGTAAAATTGTAAGTGAAAATGCAAAATATGGAAATAACTTTATTAAAGATTTTTCTATTGCTTTAAAATTAGAATTTCCAGATAGTACAGGCTTTTCTACTAGAAATCTATCAAGAATGAAAAAATTTTATGAAGAATATAAAGATTTATCAAATTTGCCAATGGCGTTGGCAAAATTGCCATGGTCACACAATAATCTTCTTTTAGATAAAATAAAGGATTTGAATGTTAGAGAGTGGTATGCAGAAAAATGTTTTGAAAATGGTTGGGCTCATTCTGTTTTAGATCATCAAATTGATTTACAATTATATGAAAGACAAGTATTATCAGAAAAGCTAACTAATTTTAAAAACAAATTACCTATTGCACAGAGCGAACTTGCAAGAGATGTGATTAAAGACCCTTATATTTTTGAATTAGAAGGAATTAAAGAGGAAGCTATTGAAAAAGATATTGAAAACGCAATGATGGAAAGAATAAAAAATGTATTATTAGAATTAGGAAAAGGATTTAGCTTTGTAGGAAATCAATATAAAATTTCTACAGAAACTCAAGATTATTATATTGATATGCTATTTTATCATTTAGACTTAAGATGTTATATTGTTGTTGAACTAAAAAACAATGAATTTAAGCCAGAATATACAGGGCAATTAAGTTTCTATGTAACTGCAGTTGATGAAACTTTAAGAAAAGAACAAGATAATCAAACCATAGGTCTATTGCTTTGTAAAGGAAAAGATAAATTATCTGTAGAATGGGCTTTAAAAGGGACAAATGCACCTATTGGTGTTACTTCTTATGAAGTTAAAAACGAATTACCAAAAGAAATACTAGATAAGTTACCTACTGAAGAAGATATAAATAAACATATTGATATAAATAATAAAGAAGATAATGAGGTGTAAAATTTGAAAAAGATTGTCAAAAACTCAATTAAATGTAATTTATGTGAAGATATTATAGTGTCAAAGCATACTCATGATAGAGTTACTTGTAAATGTGGTGCTTGTAGTGTTGATGGTGGAAATAATTATCTAAAACGAGGTTATGCAAATTCTGATGACGATTTTACTGAATTAAGTGAGTATATAGAAATAGAAGAAAACTATGATACTAAAAATTGATAGTATACTGGCAGAGATGTAACAGAAAAAATCGACAATAAATTTTGTATAAATATTGAAGAAAGTACGTTTTAATGGTATAATAAATGTGTACGAAGATATATATCGAATGAATAGTATAGATTTAATGAGCTATTATAATTTTACAAAAAGAAAGGTGGAAAAATGAGTAGATTAGAAAGAATAAATCAAGAATATGAAAGTTTATATAGTACTTTAATAAAAAATAAAAGCTTACTTGAAGAAGAAAAAGAAAAATTACAAGAAAAAATTAGAGCAATCCATGGATCAAAATTAAATAATTCTGATGCAATTCAAATTACATTAGACATTAGTGAATTGAACTATAGATTTACGGAATTATCAAATGCAGTGCAACAATTACAAAATATGAAACAATCACTTGAAAATAAAGTGGAACATGATACACAAGAATGTTTAGATAGTTATAGGGATTATAAGAAACATCATAAAATAAGTGCTTTGTTTATGCCACCTATAACTAATGCTAGAATTGATTTGACAGAACAAAGATTCAATCAAGAACAAAAAAGCATTGAAGAATTTAAGAAATTATATAGTTCTGTTATCGAACTAACTTTGCCAGTGAGAACTATGGAAGACTCTAAAACAAATTCAAAATCAACAAGTGAGCCTATAGAATCTCCTACAATAAAAAAGAAAGGGTATGAAAGTATAAATAAATATGAAGAACTAAAATTATTACAAAAATATATTGAGAAATATAGAGTAAGTTTAAATGAACAATTACAATCTGCTAGAGGTGAAGATATATCTATTGAAAATTTAAATGTTGATGATATTGAAACTTTAAGAAAAAAATTTAATTCAATTACTGATAGAGAGGCTCTTGATTCTAAATTAGAAGAAGTTTCAAAGGCTATTGCAACTTTGACTAATATTGAAATATCATTTTCAACTCCAACTACAACAATATTATCTAGAGACCAAACAGATCAATTAGAAACTAATAGGATAAATGAATTAAAAAGAGCATTGGCAGAATTTAAAAGAAATTTCCAACCAGTATTGAATGAAACATTTTTAAATTTAGCATACGAAAATGGAGCATATAATGATTTAGAAAGTGAAGAAAAGCAAGAAAAATTTGAAAGTGAATTAACAGACAAATTACAAAGTGGTCAAATTAGTAAAGAAGATTATGAAGCCTTACAATATGGTCTTATGTACTGTTCTAGTAATGAAAGAGAACAATTAAGTCCTATAAAGAAAGAACCAAATAAATTAGTATATGATGATAAAGTTGACAGAGGAGATAATTCGTATGAAGAATTTGTAATGATTAAAGATATAATAGAAAGATATGGTGCTAGGCAAAAATTAGCATTTGATAGAGATAAAGATGGACTAACTTCAACATCATCTCAAGCTTTATATTCTCAAATGCTGATTGACGATTCAACAAATTATCAAATAGCTTCAAATTTATTAAATAAACTTTCAAATATAGAAATGTTATTAAGTGCTTTCACATCAACTAGTTCAGAAATTGGAAGTGATTTGTTAAGTGGTGAATTGTTAAAATTTAAACAGGAAAATTTTGACCAAATTGCAATTATAATGTCGGAATCATATATAGCATTAAGAGATACAAGAGAAAAATATGATAATGTTACTTTATACTCTGACCCTAGAACTCAATCAGGACAAGAATTTGAAATAGAATTAAGGGCTTTATTAACTAAAGGATCTATTTCTCAAGAGGATTATGATATTTTTACATATACAATGGGATATTATGTAGCAGACTATTATAGAGATGAACCTAAAAGTACACAAGTATTAGGAAAAGAAACTTTAGAAGAATTAAAAGATACACAATATATAGATTCAACATTTCAAACGATAAGCCATGATGAACAAATTAGAAGAAATAATGCTAATTTGGAGCAATCACAAATATAAAATGGAGGATTTGGTATGGATAATATGGAATATGCTATTGCATATAGTGAAGTATTAGAAATATTACAACATATTTCTAAAGAAGACTATAATAAAATTCCAAATGAAAAAATAAAATTGTTTAAAGAAAATTCAAGCAAGAATTATAGTTTTAAGTATAATTCTAATCTTACTTTAGCTGAGCAAAATGTTTCCAAAAGAGCTAGAGCAATAATTGCAATTTTATTTAGAGATTATTGGGCAACTTCTTCTCAAAGAGAAAAAATAAAAAGAATGGAAAAATTTAATAGACTAAAAATTGAAGAAGAAAAGTCACAAATGTATAACCCAGATAATTTATTTAAAAATAAAGAATCAAAAGTAGAAACAGTTGAAGATTCTAAAGCTATCGTAGAATACAAAGAACCGATTTTTATAAAAATTATAAATTGGTTTAAACGGACTTTTTAATAAATAGAAATTATAGGCAGGGTAAAATTCCTGCCTTTTATCTTTCCAACTCAAAATCTTTTTCTTTATCTTCTCGTTTCATTTGCTTTTCTGCGTCAAGAAAAGTACGAGTTTCTTTTTCAAAATCCCTAATAACTTCATCTTCAGAAGGTAAATCAAATTTTTTACATATCCATTTTATGAACTTTTTAGTAGTTTCTTTAAATTTATCAATTACATTTTTCAAATGGTTATTTTCTTTTTCTAGCTTATGAATTTTATTTTTATATTGCCATTCTAAATTGAATGATTTATCTTCAAATTCGTGTTCAAGTGTTTTCTTCTTTTCCTTATATTCATATTCCAAATTCTTAACAGTATTATGAAGTTCCTTATTGTTAGCAAGTATTTTATCTCTTTCTTTTTGGTATTTTTCAGCATCATCAACAATTTTAGACTGCTTTAATAATTCTTTATTCAAAGAGAGATTTTCTTTATATAATTCTTTAATCAAATCATCTTTAGGTTTTATAATTTTTTCTAATATCTTTTCATCTCGTTTTATTGAAAATTTACTAATGTCATTTATATTTGGAACTTCTGGTAATTCAAATTTCATTTCATTTAAAAGTTTTTTAGTATTATCATAATTTGTAATCTTCTTATATTCTTCAATGGTGTAATGCTTTCTGTTAGTATCTTCAACAAACATACCTCTTTCTAAATCAAAGCCTTTTGATTTTACATGATTAAAGTAAGAATCTTGTAGTTTTCTATAACTATCTCTGCCTTTCCAAAAATCTCTAGCACATATTTTATCAATTTCATTACCTTCTTTATCTTTCGTATGAACAACAGGTACAAACATTAAGTGCAAATGTGGTGCTCCTTCATCTAAGTGTACTACTGCTGATATTATATTCTTTTCTCCAAGATTTTTATAATTACAAATAAATTTATAACATTCATCAAAATATCGTTTAGTTTCTTTTTCTCCAATTTTATCAAAAAATGCTTGATCAGAAGTAAATATCATTTGACACATTATTATGCTATTACTACGAAGATGACATTTCAAATTATTTTCCTTTATATATTTATCAAATTCTTTTGTATAAGTGAACTCATTTTTCTTAATATAATAATTCAAATGTGTTCTAGTAGGATCAATATCTTTATTAGAATGATTTTTTGCTTTTCTATCATTATGAGTGCCTTTTCCGTTTATTTCTGCTCGTGTTAATTTTTCATTTCTTACGATAGCGTAACTCATATTCTCCAACGCTCCTTTCTTGCTAGAATAAGTTTACTTGTCTAACACACTAGACAAACAAAGTTTATCTGTGTGGCAGGGAAACCCTACAACCCAAATCAAAATTGCTACTCGCACTTTTGATTTTCCTAACAAATGACAAGTTCATTTGTTAGATTTTCAATAAACTGCATATCTGCATTTATTGAAAAAGAGCAAGAAAAAATAAATTTTTCTTACTCTATGAAACCCTGCTCGGTTTCAATCTTCTACGTTCTATGGCAAATCTATATAGAAACCAGAGGGGATGAGCTGAAGTAGAAATAGGTGTAATATCCCCTTATGCAAATAAGAGAATTATTACACCTATATTAGAAACCATCAGGTCTTCGCCTCGTTTCATAGGTAGTCTAGTAAGTAGTTTTGCTACTATAATTGCTGATACATTTAAGTATCATTGTTCATACTTGCCCAAACTTTTACAATTACAAATCCATTCAAGTTTTGCCACCGAATACTCTTTTATTATTGTGAGTCTGTGTTCTAAAATCTCACTCACGCACTTTGTATAATTAGACTGCTTATACAAATACGAATGAACTTTATAGCATCGGCTCATCACACCAAACACTTTTTAAGAGGTGTTGCATTTCTCTTTTGGACATAAAAAAACTACTCATAGCTATTAAAACTATAAGTAGTTAATTTGTTCCTATTCAATTAAGCTATAAAATCGATTTTAAGGCATTTATATTTGAAAGTAGAGTAACTTTATCATACATAGATTAGTTCTTTTAAAACAATTTCTTCTGCTTGATTTTTTATTGCATTCATTGTTCCAACCCAATAGAATATATCAGTATTTTTCATATCTTCTGTTAAATTACTTTTAGACTTTAATTGTTCTACTAATTCAATTACTCTTGTTTGTGATGTTTCTTGTACTTCTTTTAAATGCTTATTGAGTTCGTTATTCATAAATAGTATTATATAATCAGCTTTTTTGTGTTTTTTCAAATAATCTAGTCTTAATAATCCATATTTGTTAAGTGTAATTTTTTCCTCTTGCTCTAAAATTAAGTTAGGAAGATAATAATCTCCAACTAATGTATAACTTATTCCTGTTTTTTCATCTGTAAATTCTTTTTTTAATTCTTCATTTTTCATAATCTTTTACCTCCAATTTTATTTATAAACTATAGGCTAAACTGTACTAAATATCAATATTTTCTTGTTTTTGTCATAAGAAGATAGAGATGACATGAAAGCACCAACATTTGCAACAATAGGAAATTTTATTCGAGAAGATTTAACAGATTCAATTGAAAATATTTTTGTAACAATTAATAAAGTTATTTTTGAAAAAGATAATGTAGATCTTAATCATACATATATAGATGGAACAAAAATAGAAGCAAATGCAAATAAATACACATGGGTATGGAAAAAATCTTGTATAAAAAATAGAGATAAAACATTTGTAAAAGTAACAGAAATAATAGAAAAAATGAATAACGAAGATCTAAATCTATTAGGAATAAAATTTGAAACACGTACAGAATATGCAATAGAATATAT
>CAOSZT010000125.1 GCA_948528155.1 uncultured Clostridia bacterium
AGGAGTGTCCCTTTTTCCCGCCATTTAGGGATTTTTAGCAACGTCCCCTTTGTCTCGCCCCCTTTGTCCCGTGTCCCGTCCCCTTTGTCTCGTCCCCTTTGTCCTTAGCAACGTCCCTCTTTCCCTTTTTTTCTCTTTCTTTATTCAGTTCTCAAAGCAATAACAGGATCTTTCTTACTAGCAATTTTTGCAGGAATAAGACCAGCAATAATAGTCAAGAACATACTAATAAGAACTAAAACAACTCCAGCTACAAACGGAACTGCTGTTACAACTTTTACACCTGTAGCTACATATACCAAACCATTAATTGGAATAGTAAGTAAAACTGTAATTCCAATACCAATAAGACCAGAAATCAATCCAACAATTAAAGTCTCAGCATTAAATACTCTTGAAATATCCTTTTTAGAAGCACCAATTGACCTTAGTATTCCTATTTCCTTTGTTCTTTCTAAAACAGAAATATATGTTATAATACCAATCATTATAGAAGAAACTATCAAAGAAATTGCCACAAATGAGATTAATACATAACTAATAATATCTATAATTTGACTAACAGACTTCATCATTGTACCAATTAAATCTGTATAATTTATTACATTCTCTTCTTTGCCATCATCTCTTTGTTTTTGATTATAATCTTCTATTGCAGTTGCAATTTTATCTTTTGCCTCAAAGTTCTTAGGATATATACTAATTGATGTTGGTGTTTCAATATCTATTGCACCTAACTTTTTTAAATTTTTTTCATAACTTGCATTTTTGTTTTCTGTATATGTTTCCATCATTTTTGCTATTTCTTCACTACTTAATTTACTCATTGCAATTTTTTGCTCTGATGTTAGATTTCCCATTGTATAATTTTCTTTTTCTTCTTCAGTCGGAAACTTTAGCCCTGAAAATACATTTACTTCTTTGTTTTCTTTTTGCTCTTTTACTATTTCCGCTTCATTTGATTTTTTTATTACATATTCTTTTAATTGTTTTGTATATCCTACTCCACTTGTTACAGCTGTTGCAACACTTTGCTCATTTTGTTTTATTATTCCTACTATTTTTACAGTTTCTGCTTCTTGTAATTTTTCTTTTAAATAATCTTCATTATCTTCTTGATTAATCCATAATCCATTTTGCTTTTTATAATAATCAGAATTTAGTAATAATTTAAAAGATACATTTAATAATTCATCATATTCATAAGAATTAGTCTCCTTATTTTCTTCAATTTTTTCTCCATTTTCAACTGCTTTCCATTTTTCTTTTAATTGTTCTTGGTCTTTTATTCCTAAACAATATAAAGTATAATCATCAATTCTTCCATCATCTTTTAAAATTAAAACAACTTCATTTTGTTCTTTTGGCCAGTGTCCTTTTAATAAATCAAATTGTGTTTCTAATAATTGTTGATTATCTAATAATTCTATAAAAACATCTGTATTAGTCATCATTGTGCCTCCAAACATTGATGCCATTGAAGAATTATTTTGAGCTTCTATCACTTCACCCATTCCAAAAGCATTCATTACAGTACTTGGATTTACTCTTACAATTCCATTTTCTGTGTTTTCATTATATAAATTTATTTTTAAGTCATACCCATAGCTTATACTATTACTATTATTTGATATTCCATTATTTCCTGACTCTATATATTTTTTTAATTCTGTTAAATTATTACTTTCTCTTTTATTTGAAAGCATTGTTATCATTTCATCCATAATATCTGCTGAATACACTTTTCCATCTTCTTGATTTTCTTCTTTTTCATTTGTCCCCATCATCATTTCCATCATACTTGACATATCAATTGTTGATTCTTCTATTGTTATTGGATATGATGATAATGTGTCTTCTTCTACTTTGTCAATATAATTCTGAACACCTGTAGATATTGCTAATATTAAGGCTATTCCTATTATTCCTATACTTCCAGCAAATGATGTCAATATTGTTCTTCCTTTTTTTGTCATTAAATTGTTTAAACTTAATCGTAATGCTGTAAAAAATTTCATTGAAGTCCTTTTTCTTTTATGGTCTTGTGACTTTTCTTCTTTACTTTCTTTTATTGGATTTGAATCATCTGTTATTTTTCCATCTAAAATTTTAATAATTCTACTTGAATATTTTTCTGCAAGTTCTGGATTGTGTGTAACCATAATTATTAATTTATCTTTTGAAATTTTCTTTAAAATTTCCATTACCTGTACACTTGTTTTTGTATCTAATGCACCTGTTGGCTCATCTGCTAAAATTATATCTGGATTATTTACCAAAGCTCTTGCTATTGCCACTCTTTGCATTTGCCCTCCTGATAGTTGATTTGGTCTTTTATATATTTGCTCTTTTAATCCAACATCTTCTAATGCTTTTATTGCCCTTTCTCTTCTTTCCTTTTTTGAAACTCCTGATATTGTTAATGCTAATTCTACATTTGATAATACTGTTTGATGACTTATTAAATTATAACTTTGGAACACAAATCCTACTGAATAATTTCTGTAAGCATCCCAGTCTCTATCTTTAAAATCTTTTGTTGATTTTCCATTTATAATTAAATCTCCTTTTGTATATCTATCTAATCCTCCTATTATGTTTAATAAAGTTGTTTTTCCACAACCACTTTGCCCCAAAATAGATACAAATTCGGATTCTCTAAATTCTATATCTATTCCTTTTAGAGCATCTACTTTTTCATCTCCACTTACATAAGTTTTTACAATATTTTTTAGTTTTAACATAACTTCTCCTCTTCTTTCTATTTACTTAATGTTTTATTTATAACATAAATTTAAGTAAAAAAATAGCATTTTATGTATATTTTTTCATCTTTTCTTTTAATTTTTTATAAACATTCTCTATCATCCATTCATCATTTGAAACATCTTCTATATCTTTTAAATCAATCCATTTAACACCACTGTTTTCATCTTTTTTTATTTGTAATACCTCAGTTTCATCTACTTCTAAAAAATATGTTAAATTTAAGTGTACATGTGAAGAAACATATTTTTCTCTTTTTATGTGTCCTTTAACACATATGATTTCTAGTGAAAAAATATCATTATCAAGTATTTTTACATTTTTTACTCCTGTTTCTTCTTTTAATTCACAAATTGCTGTATTTAATAAATCTGATTGTCCATCTGCATGACCTCCTGTCCAAGCCCAAGATTTATATATATTATGGTATATCATTAATAATTTTGTTTTTTGTTTATTTACTGCCCAAGCTGATGCTGTAAAATGAGCAAATTCATTATTTCTTGTTAATACATCATCAAATTTTTCTATGTATTTTATCATTACTTCTTTATCTTTTTCTTCTTGTTTATTAAATGGTTTAAATTTTTCTATTTGTTGTTTTAAATCCATATTTTTAATAACTCCTTTCATTTTTTAATATTATCTGTAACTTTTATTTTTCTATATTAGCATAAATTCTATACTTTTACAACTACAAAAATTATCGACATAAGAAAATAAAAAAAATATCTTACATTTTTTATTTTAAATAGTGAAATAAAATAAAAACACTCACATAATATTAATCTAAAATTATTATAATTTAATAATTTTTAGCTAAATATTATATAAGTGTCATAAAAATTATTCAACAACATTATTAGTTAGATTTTGTATTTTGTCCTTATATTGTTCAATTGTCATATTATTTTCATCCATAAATTTTTTTCCTTCTTTTATTAACTGATTTACTGTCTTTCCATAAATATTAACATACATTGAACTTTCATCTTCTTGTGCTCCAAAAGCTGATGCTAATCCATCTTTCATCATATAATATGTAATTGAATATGTAAAATAATATAATTCATCTTTATCTTTCATCTTGTTTCCAACTTCTGATACTATTTCTTTATAATTTTCTGCTGTAATCTTTTTATTTTTTATACCATTTTTTCCTATTATTATATATGCTATTCCTATTACTGCTATTACACTAATTACTACAATAATATATAATAATTTATTATTTTTTTTATTTTCATTATTTGACATTTTTATTATCCCCTATACTTTTGATTTTTTTAGTATAATTTTTACAACTAAAATTTATTTTTGTCTATTTCATAGCTTCTTCTACTGCTACTGCTACTGCTACAGAAGCACCAACCATAGGATTATTACCCATACCAATTAACCCCATCATTTCAACATGTGCTGGAACTGATGAACTTCCTGCAAATTGTGCATCTGAGTGCATTCTTCCCATTGTATCTGTCATACCATATGAAGCAGGTCCTGCTGCCATATTGTCTGGGTGTAATGTTCTTCCTGTTCCACCACCTGATGCAACTGAAAAATATTTTTTACCTTGTTCTACACATTCTTTTTTATATGTTCCAGCTACTGGGTGTTGAAATCTTGTTGGATTTGTAGAATTTCCTGTTATAGATACATCTACACCTTCCATGTGCATTATGCTAACACCTTCTCTAACATCATTTGCACCATAACATCTAACTTTTGATCTTTCTCCTTCTGAATATGCTATTTCTTCAACAATATTTACTTTTCCTGTAAAAAAGTCAAAATCTGTTTTTACATATGTAAACCCATTTATTCTTGATATTACTTGTGCTGCATCTTTTCCAAGTCCATTTAAAATTACTCTTAATGGCTCTTTTCTAACTTTGTTTGCTGATTTTGCTATACCTATAGCTCCTTCTGCTGCTGCAAAACTTTCATGTCCTGCTAAAAAAGCAAAACATTTTGTTTCTTCTGATAATAACATTGAGGCTAAATTTCCATGTCCTAATCCAACTTTTCTATCATCAGCAACTGATCCTGGAATACAAAATGCTTGTAACCCTTCTCCTATTGCTTTTGCTGCATCAGCTGCTTTTACACAACCTTTTTTTATTGCTATTGCTGCTCCCAATGTATATGCCCAAGCTGCATTTTCAAAACAAATTGGTTGCACTCCTTTTACTATTTCATATGGATTAAATCCTTTTTGCTTACATATTTCTAATGCATCTTCAAAATCTTTTATTCCATATTTCTCCATTATTGGTTTTATTTGGTCTATTCTTCTTTCATAACTTTCAAATGTTACTGCCATCTATTTTTCCTCCTTTATTATTTCCCCTAAATTAATTAAAATCTCATTTATATCTTTATAAGGGATAATTTTTAATCTTTTATTTCCTCTTAACATTGTAGTAATTTTAGGTGTTACAGTACTGTCATAAATTCCTATAATTTTTTTATTTAACTTATCTGCATACCCTATTTCATAGCCTACCCCTAATGATGTTACTGTTAATTCTGCAAAAACTATATCTGCTTCATTTAACTTTTTTTCTAAATTTTCAAATATTTCATTATCTGATTTTCCTTTTTCATCAATTAAAACATTATCATCTGCTACCTCAGCATCTAAAACTTCTCCATATTTTTGTAGCTCTTTTACTAGTTTCTTATATGTTTCTAATTTTTGTCTGCCTCCATATATTGATCCTGAAAAATATATTTTAAAATTATTTGACATAGAATTCAACTCCTTATATTCATCAAAAACGTTACTTTTTAAGATAGCTGTTCATACAATAAATTACAGATATCTTATGCAGAGCTGGACATTTTGTCTATTTTTCCACAACCTTATTTTTATTATTCTTCTCTTGGATCAATTTTCTTAACAGCTTCATCAAATCTTCCATATGTTCCAGAAGCTTTTTCTATTGCTTCTTGAGGATTAATTCCTTTTTTTATATTATCCATCATTTTTCCTAAATGAACATATTTATAACCAATAATTTCATCATTTTTATCTAATCCTAATTCAACTATGTAACCTTCTGCTAAATTTAAGTATCTAGGTCCTTTTAATTTACTTGAATAAATTGTACCAACTTGACTTGTGTGTCCTTTTCCTAAATCTTCTAGTCCTGCTCCTACTGGAAGACCTCCTTCTGAAAATGCTGTTTGTGTTCTTCCATATACTATTTGTAAAAATAGTTCTCTCATTGCTGTGTTTATTGCATCACATACTAAATCTGTATTTAATGCTTCTAATATTGTTTTTCCTGTTAATATTTCTCCTGCCATTGCTGCTGAATGTGTCATTCCTGAACATCCTATTGTTTCTATTAGTGCTTCTTGAATTATTCCTTCTTTTACATTCAATGTTAATTTACATGCTCCTTGTTGTGGTGCACACCATCCTATACCATGTGTTAATCCTGATATATCTTTTATATCTTTTGCTTTTACCCATTTTCCTTCCTCTGGGATTGGTGCTGGTCCATGGTCTACTCCTTTTGCTACTGTACACATTCCTTCTAATTCTTTTGAATAAATCATATTTTTTTGCTCCCTTCATTTTTTCATTATAAATTTATTTTTTATTTAGAATTTCTTCTAAACTTTAATAACAATGTTTTTTAGAGGAAAAGAAAGACGTTTCTTACAAAGGAAAAAGGGAAAGAGGGACGTTCCTTAAAATCCCTGCTATAAGGGAAAAAGGGA
>CAOSZT010000126.1 GCA_948528155.1 uncultured Clostridia bacterium
AAATATATAATAACATAAAAAATGGAAAAAGACTAGTCTTAAAACTATTCTTTTATGGTAAAAAAGTTCTTTTACATATTTTACCAGATTTATTATGATAGTTTGTATAAAAAAAAAAAAAAAATTTGACAAAATTTACATAATATGATAATATAATGTTGCAACATGAAAAATCACTGTAAAAAGTAGGAGGAATTAATATGACTGAATTTAGAATTTATCATGTGACTCGGATGTTAGCAAAACACAATTATGAACTGGATGATGAGCTTTTTGGCTCTCCTTTGGAGAAAGCAGGACGGGATTGGGCATTAGATGATCCGCAGCTGTATATTAAAAGAGTTCAAAATGAACTTGTAAAAGTTAATACAGCTATAGATGATCTGGCGTACCTGTTACGAGAAAAGTTTAACTTAACTGATATCGTTCCCGCAGAAAAAACGTTCTCCCTTGAAGAGGCTACTGTGTATGTGTTCCACAAGTTCCATCCACGTCAGTTTAGCTATGCAGAAATTTTATCTCATAAGTTAGAGACATGTACAGCTGAAGAAATACCTGTCATTCTGCAAAAGGCACAAAGACAGCTGAATGTTCTGTTGGCTGCCAGAGATGATTTAAATGTAACTTTGGTAAGATTTTTAGCGTATGCAAAATGATAAGTATTTGCTGAATTAATTTCGCCAAAAGAGTGGATCCTATTTGGATTCACTCTTTTTCATTTTATGAAAAGTTTTCTTATTTTATTCTATCTCATCATTGCAATCTTCAAATTGAGAATTATACAATTTGGCATAAAATCCTTCTTTTGCAAGCAACTCCTCGTGAGTTCCCTGTTCAACAATATCTCCTTGATCCATAACTAAAATCAAATCAGCATTTTTTATAGTAGATAATCTGTGAGCAATAATAAAACTAGTTCTACCCTTCATTAAATTATCCATTGCAGCTTGAATTTGTTGTTCTGTTCTTGTATCAATAGAACTTGTAGCCTCATCTAAAATTAATATTTTAGGATCTGCCAAAATAACTCTTGCAATAGTAAGTAATTGTTTTTGACCTGCTGAAATATTATTTGATTCTTCATTTATTATAGCATCATATCCTTTAGATAGAGTTTTTATATAATGATGTACATGTGCTGCTTTTGCTGCTTCAATTACTTCTGAATCTGTTGCTTCTGGTTTACTATATCTTATATTGTCTTTTATAGTTCCTCCATATAACCAAGTATCTTGAAGTACCATTCCAAATAATTTTCTAAGTTCTCCTCTTTTAAAATCTTTAATGTTATTCTCGTCTATTAGAATTGCACCATCATTTACATCATAAAATCTCATTAATAATTTAACCATTGTTGTTTTTCCAGCTCCTGTTGGTCCTACTATAGCTATTTTTTGCCCATCTTTTACTATGCTATTAAAGTCATTTATTATTGTTTTTTCTGGGTCATATCCAAAATGCACATGTTCAAATTTTATATTTCCTTTTATTCCTTCTATTGAAACAGGATTTTCAATATCTTTAACTTCTTCATTTTCTTCTAAAAATTCAAATATTCTTTCTGATGCTGCAATCATTGCTTGTATTGTACTTGATATTTGTGCAATTTGACCTATTGGTTGTGTAAATTGTTTGTTGTATTGTATAAAACTTTGTATATTTCCTACTGTAATTCTTCCTTTTATAGCAAAATATCCTCCAAGTATTGCAACAATTACATATCCTACATTTCCAACAAAATTCATTAGTGGAAACATTAATCCTGATAAGAATTGTGAACGCCAGCCTGATTTATATAGATTATAATTTTCTTTTTCAAATTCTTTTATTACTTCTTTTTCTCTAGCAAATACTTTTACTATATTATGACCACTGTAAACTTCTTCTACTTGACCATTTACATGTCCTAAATATTCTTGTTGTTGTGTAAAGTATTTTTGTGATTTTCCTATTACATTTTTTAATATTAATACTGATATTGGTAATATTATTAAGCTTGCTATTGTCATTTCCCAACTTATTGAGAACATCATTATTAGTATTCCTATAATTGTACAAATTGAGGTTATTATTTGTGTTATACTTTGATTTAGACCTGTACTTAATGTATCTACATCATTTGTTATTATAGACAAAACCTCTCCATTTGTTTTTTTGTCAAAATATTTCATTGGTAATTTGTTTATTTTGTGTATTAAGTCATTTCTAATTTGAAATGTTATTTTTTGTGCGACTCCTGCCATAATATAACTTTGAATTAAGTTAAAAGCTGCACTTGTTCCATATAGTCCTATAACCCATAAAATTATTTTTCCTATTTTTGTAAAGTCTATTCCTCCTGTTCCATTTATTTTGTTCATTAAACCTGTATAGATTTCTGTTGTAGCATTTCCTAGTATTTTTGGTCCTACTATACTAAATATTGTACTTCCAATAGCAAATATGATAACTACAATTACTGCTATTTTATATTTTGATAATATTCCTGCTAATTTTTTTGTTGTACCTTTTATGTCTTTTGCTTTTTCAACAGGTGTTGCTCCTCCTGGTCCTCCACCCATTGGTCCTTTCATCATTGGAGGTTTTTTTACTTGTTCTTTTTTACTCATTTCTGTTACCTCCTTTTTCTTCTATATCTGTTTGTGTTTTCTCTATTTCTAATTCTTCTTCTGATAGTTGTGAAAGTGCTATTTGTTTATATGTTTCATTATTTTTTACTAATTCCTGGTGTGTTCCTTTTCCTACAATTTTTCCATCTTCTAATACAATAATTTGGTCTGCATTTAAAATTGTGTTTATTCTTTGTGCAACTATAATTACAGTTTTATCTTGTGTTTTTTTGCTAAGTTCTGCTCTTAAAATACTATCTGTTTTAAAATCTAGTGCAGAAAAACTATCATCAAATACAAGAATTTCTGGCTCAATTGCTATTGCTCTTGCAATTGATAATCTTTGTTTTTGACCTCCTGATACATTACTTCCTCCTTGTGCAATTGGTTCTTGATATTTTAATGGTTTTCCTTCAATAAATTCTTCTGCTTGTGCTATTTTAGCAGCTTCTATCATTTGCTCATCTGACATTTCTGGATTTCCATATTTTATATTTGATTCTATTGTTCCTGAGAATAATATTCCTTTTTGTGGAACAAATCCTATAATTTTTCTTAAATCTTTATTTGATATATCTTTTATATCAACACCATCAATTAATAAATTTCCTGATGTAATATCATAAAATCTTGGTATTAAATTTACAACTGTAGATTTTCCACTTCCTGTACTCCCTATAATTGCTGTTGTTTCTCCTGGTTTTGCAGTAAATGTAATATCACTTAAAACTTCTTCATCACTATCTGGATATTTAAAACCAACATTTTTGAACTCTACTAATCCTCTTTTATCTGGATTTAACTCTTTTGGCTGTTTACTTTCTTTAATAAACTCATCTGTATCAATTACTTCATTTATACGATTAGCTGAAACTGAAGCACGTGGAAGTATTATTGACATCATTGAAATCATTAAGAAACTCATTACAATTTGCATTGTATATTGAATAAAAGCCATCATATTACCAACTTGCATTGTTCCACTATCAACTCCATGAGCACCTACCCATACTATTAATAATGAAATACAATTCATTATTAACATCAAAGCAGGCATCATAAAACTCATTGCTCTATTTACAAACAACTCTGTTTTAGCTAAATTATTATTTGCAATGTCAAATCTATTTTCTTCTCTACTTTCTGTATTAAATGCCCTTATTACAGGTAAACCTGTTAATATCTCTCTTGCAACTAAATTTACTTTATCAACTAATTTCTGTAACTTTTTGAACTTTGGCATTGCTACAATAAATAATGTTCCAATTACAAATAAAATTGCTAAAATTGCGACTCCAATAATCCAAGCCATTGAATTATCACTTTGTCTTAATACTCTAAAAAATCCTCCAATACCAATTATTGGTGCATATACTATAACTCTAAACAACATGCCAATTAAATTTTGTATTTGTTGAATATCATTTGTGGAACGTGTTATTAATGAGGCTGTACTATATTCTGAAAATTCTTTGTTAGAAAAACTTAATACTTTTTTAAATACCTTTTCTCTTAAAGTTTTTGCAAGTCTTGCTCCTACTCTTGATGATAATAACATAATTGATATTGCTGAAGTCATTATAATTAATGAAATTCCAAGCATTTTTAATCCTGATATTATTATGTATCTATTTTGAAAATTGTCTGTGTTTACTCCCATAGCTTTGTATTCTTTTTTTACTTCTTGAATTGCTGCTTGTTCTAATATGCTGTCTTGCATATTGTTTAGTTGTTCATCTATTTTAGAAATCATTTCTTGCAATTGTTCTTCTGGCATTTGTTTTATAATATCTATTAATTCCATATTTGCTAAAGCAATTTTTTGCTGTTCTGGCACATTTGCAGACATTTGCATTTGATTTAACATTTGTTCTTTCATTTGTACTGCTGTTTCTTCATTGTTTAGATAACTAATTATCATTAGTGGTTTTGCTAATGCTGAATTTAGTTTTTCTTTTTCTTCTTTTGTTAATTTTTTTATTTTATATAATGTGTTTGTTTCTAATGCTGGATATTCTTTTTGTAGTTTTTTATATTGTTTTTCTTCTGTATTTTCTTTTGTAATTTCTTCATAAGCTGATTTTATTGTTTCTTTTTCTTTAGTAAATATTAGTATATTTTCTAGTGTGCTTTTTCTTATTACATTTGGTGATACTTCTTCTATTCCACCATTTTGTATTCCTACATTTATTATTTTTGATGTATAGTCTGGTAGTGTTAAATCACATGCTGCTTGTAATACTAGTAACATTACTATTATTATTACTGATATTGTTGATTCTTTTAAATTTTTTAATATTTTTAACATTTTTCCTCCTTTTTTGTTCAAGATTAACATTTCTTTTGAGATATTTTTGTTTGTTTTCCTCAATTTTATTTTAAGATGTGTCCCATTGGACAAAATATTTAAAAAATATCCTTTTGAATAAGTGTTAAATTATAGTTTATTATAATTTATTGAATATTGTCAATAGTTTTTTTGTAAAATTTATGTGAATATCAAAAAAGCCAGAATAAATCTGGTTTTTTGCTGTAGTTAATGGAAAATTATCCCCTCTAAAATCATCTTATGAATCTAATTTTCTAGCGATATTAAAGTCTATTTTTTTCTTCTCGGCTAATTTTATTACTTTTCTTAGCCAATTAATCTTCTTTTTTTGTTTTGAGCTTCTTTTTTCTGCCCGAATATCTAAAATAGATTCTAGATCCTCTTTTGCTTTATACTTAATATTTCCGAAACTTCTTTTTTGCATTAGATATTGGTATTTTTCATTTAAATATTTATAATTTTCCATTTTAAATCCTCCTGTACTACTTTTTTGAATATTTTGCAACATTTGTATTATATCAAATATTATTTAATATAGCAATACATTTACATAATTTTTTAATATTTTATGAAAAATTAATACTACATCTTTCTAAATACACCACATACTTTACCTAATATTTCACAATTAGGAACAATTATAGGGTCCATTGTACTATTTTCAGGTTGTAATCTAATATGGTCTTTTTCTTTATAAAATGTTTTTACAGTTGCTTCGTCTTCTATTAATGCAACAACAATTTCTCCATTATTGGCATCTTTTTGTTTTCTAACTAATATGTAATCTCCATCTAAAATACCAGCTTCTATCATACTTTCTCCTCTAACAATAAGCATGAAACAGTCTGAATTTCCAACAAAATCTATTGGTATTGGAAATGTGTCTGTTACATTTTCTACTGCTAATATTGGCATTCCTGCTGTTATTCTTCCTACTACTGGTACTTCTACAAGTTCTTTTTGTGTATAAAAATCTTTTGTTGATGTCTTTTTTGATACTCCATCTGTTCCTTTTAATAGTCGTAATGTTCTTCCTTTTTTGTCTTGTTTTTTAATATATCCTTTATCTTCTAATCTTGCTAAATATCCATGCACTGTTGCTGTTGAACTTAATCCTACTGCTTTTCCTATTTCTCTTACTGATGGTGGGTATCCTGCTGTCATTATTTGTTTTTCAATATATCTTAATATTGATTTTTCTCTACCGTTTAATTCAGGTCTCTTTCTTGGCATATTTATCACTCCATTTCATAATTTTGTATATCATATCACACAAACAAAAAAATGTCAAACATGTTTTTGTTATTTTAAAATTTACTTTAAGTTATTTTTTATTTAAACCTTTTTCCTTTTGAATGTCTTTTTCTAGGAGTTTCATCAATATCAATATCATTATATTTATATTTTTCTTCAACTTGAGAAGTTGTTTCTTCACTAGAATTATCTCCAAATTTTTTATTATGTACATCTTCTATATAGTTATCAATTATATTCTCATTTGAAATATAACTATTTTTTTCTTCA
>CAOSZT010000127.1 GCA_948528155.1 uncultured Clostridia bacterium
ATAAAAATTTATAAAAGTATAAATAAAAAATTTATTTATACAGAAGGAGGAATAAAATGGTTAATGATAATGAAATCAAAGCACAAGTATCACCATTTGCAATTAGAGAAGGTGAAATAAAAACATTTGATGGAAAAGACGGATATGTATCTATGAATCAAATTGTACATAAGATAAATATAGGACATATCACAGATATACATTTTGCAATATTAGAACTAGTAAACGAATTTGAATTTATAACTTCAAGACAATTATACCAAATGTTAGAAATAAAAGGAATAGACCCAAAATCACAAGACAAATTAAATAATAAATTAGATGCATTAGTAAAATCAAAAATATTAACAAGATACTATTTTACATCTGATGAAGGAAAAGGTATATACAGAATCTATTGCTTAGAAAAAATGGGAAAATATCTATTAGGATCAAAAGAAATAGAATGTAAATGGCAACCTTCTGATAATACAAAACCAGTAGGTATGATAAAAAAAAGACTAGCAGGAAATCAAGTTTTAATTGCATATTTAAGAAAAGTTAAAGCATTTGAAGCATATATAGTTAAACCTGCGATTACAGCAAAATCATTAGGAAAAATTTTTAAAGCCACAGGAGGAGCAGTCAAACTAACTAAAAATAATAAATCAATACAATTTTTATTTGAAGTTTTCAGAAGAGAGCCAGAATGGCAAAAGAAACTAGTTGAAAAAATGAATTTATATAAAGACTTTTATGAAAACTATGTACCAGGAGATTCAGGCTTTTCTGGAATACCACAATTAATTTTTGTATGTGAAGACGAAAAACATATGGCAGAATGTTTTAAAGAAATAGTAACAAACAAATTAGAAGTACCACAAATCAAAATGTTATTTACTACTGACTTAAGACAAAATGAAGAAACTCTGGCAAATACATTAGTAGAATTTAAACTAATTGATGGTAAATATAAAATGGAAAATGTTGAACTTAAACTTATTGGATAAAATGAAATAAATTAAATTCAAATATTAAAAAATAATAAAAATGAGAGGGATACAAATGAAAAATCAAACAAGACGTGAAGTGCTTGATACTGTAGAGAGAGAGAGAGAGAGAGAGAGAGAGAGAGAGCTATAATTTACTAAAAAATATAAAAAATTCTCTATATAATAAAAAAGACAGAAATATTACACTTGTATAAAAATACAGGTGTAATATTACTGTCTTTTTTTCAGTTATATAATTATTGTATAACATCATAAAAATAGGAAAAAATATAATAAAAGGAGAAAGAAAATGAGTAAAAATTTAAGAAAAAAGTTTTTATTAACAATAATATTTATAAGTATATTAATATTAGCAAAAAATGAAGTAAAAGCTATATTACAGTCTAATGCAAATGAAGGAACAACAGATAATGTAAATAACTGGATGATAAATATAAGAAAAATGGAAGAAACAGGTGGAAGTATTGGACTATTTGAAACTATAAAAGAAGATTTAACAAATGAAGGAAATCCAAATAATATAGATATACATATGCAGAAAAATACTGAATATGGAGCAGTAGCAATTTTATCAGCATCTAATTATGGAAATCCAAATAAAATAGAAGATGGAGACACAACTACTGGAAATATATCAGGAGTTGTAATGAAATTAAACACAGAATGGGTAGCAGGAGGAGGTTCACTTAGTGGAGGATATAATCATGAAAGACATTATCCAAGGGCAACAAATTATTATAATGCTAGACCTAGATACAAAAACCTGCAAACAAGTGGATATACAGAGCAAGGAGGAGATGCAGTAGCAGAAACATATGGATGGCATGGAGGAAGTGGAGCATGGGGACAAGCACTTAGTGTGGGATATGATATGTATACAAGTATTGTAAGAGCAAATGGAGGAAGTATTTTCTCATATTATTCTTATGTAGGTTGGGAATGGGCACCTTGGAGTACAAAAAGACCATCAGATACAATATCAACTTGGCCACAAGCACATTATACACGTGCTGTAATTGTTAGTGGTGAAGGTTTCTAAAACAAAATATATAAAAAGAAAGGATAAATAATGAAAAGAATAAAAAAAATTAATAAAAAAGTAATGATAATAGGAATGATAGTCATTATAATATTAATAACACTAACATCAATGAAAAAAATAAATACAAATATAATAAACAAAGATAAGCAAGCAGAGATAATAGAAGAGTTTTCTTGGGAAGCAAAGGCTTTTAATATAAATGATGATTATACATACACATATGAAGTCTTAATAATAATACAAGAAACAGAAGGAATAGATACAGTAGCATACACAAAAGATGGAGAAGAAATAGTTATAAATGCAAATAGAAAGCAAAAATTAGCAATAGATTATCAAGCATTAGAAAATACAGATTATGAATTCAAAATAACCCCTTATGGAGGACAAGAAAAAACTGAAATATTACATGTAGAAAGAAGAGTTTCAGGAAAAGACACATATAAATTAGTAAATGGAATATATGTAAACACACCATATTTAGAGAACTTTAACAGTAAAAATACAAGATATTTATCTATAACTAATAATGATACATTAAAAATTGGTAACTGGATAAATAATCAAGAGCCTGAAAACTGGTATGACTATGCAAACCAAAAATGGGCAAATATCTATGTTGAAGCAGAAGGTGCAGAAGGATATTATGTATGGATACCAAAATATATGTATAAACTAAATGAAGAAACACAAAGAACAGATGTAAAATTTGTTGATGTATATAATAATTATATAGATGCTACCACAAAAGAAGTTACTACTTATGGAGAACTAATAGAACAAGGATACAAATTACCAGAAGCATTTGAATATGGAGATGGAAACAATTTATTAGATAGTAATATAATGTTAACAACATCAATATCAGGTTACTGGATCTCAAAATATCAATTAAATTCATTAAAAGAATTTAACATTAATTATGAGGCAACAGCAAACAATAATAATATAGTAATAAATAATTTTACAAATAATGTTACTGATAAAGCGCTTAAATACACATATTCAATAAATGGAGAAATAGTTAATACAGTTAATACATTAGGAAATTATACGTTTGGAAACTTAAATAGTGGAGAAAACTATACAATAAATATAACAGCACTAGGACAAAATGATACAGTTGTTGGGAGTATGACAAAAGTAATATCAACAAATAATGAATAAAGAAAAATTCTAGGAAATACCTAGAATTTTTTTAGCATTTTTTATATCATTATCAGTAACAGATCTAATATTATCTAATTCATAATTAACATGCAACTGTTTCCACTTATATTTACCCATATCATGATAAGGAAGAATTTCAACCTTATCAACAGTAGTTAAACTATCAATAAAACATTTCAATTTAGATAAATCACTCTCATCATCAGTATAACCAGGAATAAGAACTTGCCTAATCCACATATGAATATTATTATCACTCAAATATTTAGCAAAACTCAATTCTTTATCATTATTAAAACCAACTAAATCTTTACATTTATCAGTATTTATATGTTTAATATCCAATAAAACTAAATCAGTAAGAGAAAGCAAATACTTAATATCATTTGTCAAAGAAACCATGCCAGAAGTATCTAAACAAGTATGAATATCCTCTTTTTTAAGTTTCTCAAATAACTCAATTAAAAACTTATTCTGTAATAAAGGCTCACCACCAGTAACAGTAACACCACCATTTGGATAAATATAATTTTTATATTTTATTATTTTTTCAAAAATATCATCCAAAGATTTATATTCTCCACCATTAATATCCCAAGTATCCCTATTATGGCAATATTTACACTTTAAATGACACCCTTGAAGAAACAAAACAAATCTTATACCAGGACCATCTACTGTACCAAAAGACTCAATTGAATGAACTTTAGCATAATATCTTAAATCTAACTCCTTATTATCCATAATAAAAAAACTCCTTTTCATTAAAGAAATGTCCCAAAAGGACATTTCTTTTATATTTTTTCATGAATAGTTCTATTTATTACATCTAACTGTTGTTCTCTAGTCAATTTTGTAAAATTAACAGCATAACCAGAAACACGAATAGTAAGTTGAGGATATTTTTCTGGATGTTCCATAGCATCCTCTAATAAACTTCTATCAAAAACATTTACATTTATATGATGACCAGTTTGTTTAAAATATCCATCTAACATATTTACTAAATTTGTAACTCTTTCCTCTTCACTTTTACCAAGAGTACTTGGAGTTATTGAAAAAGTATAAGAAATACCATCTTCAGACTCTTCAAAAGGAAGTTTTGCAATTGAATTCATAACTGATAAAGCACCATTTGTGTCTCTTCCATGTAAAGGATTTGCACCTGGACCAAAAGGAGTACCAGCTGTTCTACCATCAGGAGTATTACCAGTATTTTTACCATAAACAACATTTGATGTTATTGTTAAAATTGATAAAGTATGCTTTGAATTTCTATAAGTTTGATGTTTTTGTAACTTATTTAAAAATCTCTTAACAACTGCAATAGCTATTTCATCAACTTTATCATCATCATTTCCAAACTTAGGGAAATCACCCTCTATCTCATAATCAGTAGCAAGACCAGTTTCATCTCTAATTACTTTTACTTTTGCATATTTAATTGCAGAAAGAGAATCAGCTACAACTGAAAGACCAGCAATTCCACAAGCCATTGTTCTAATAATATCTTTATCATGTAAAGCCATTTCTATTGCTTCATATGAATATTTATCATGCATATAATGTATAGCATTTAAAGCCTTTATATAAATTTTTGCAACATAATCCATCATTTGATCAAATTTATCAATTACCTCATCAAAATCTAAATATTCAGAAGTAATCGGAGCAAATTTTGAAGTAATCTGTTTTCCAGAAATCTCATCTCTACCACCATTAATAGCATATAATAATGTTTTAGCTAAATTAGCTCTTGCACCAAAGAACTGCATTTGCTTTCCAATTTTCATAGGTGAAACACAACAAGCAATTCCATAATCATCACCTAAAGTTATTCTCATTAAATCATCATTTTCATATTGAATAGAAGATGTTTTTATTGATAAATCAGAAGTATATCTTTTAAATCCTTCAGGAAGTCTTGTAGACCAAAGAACTGTTAAATTTGGCTCTGGAGCAGGACCTAAATTTTCCAAAGTGTGTAAAACTCTAAAAGAATTTTTAGTTACCAAAGTTCTTCCATCAATACCCATACCACCAATACTTTCAGTTACCCAAACAGGATCACCACTAAATAACTCATTATATTCAGGAGTTCTTAAAAATCTTACCAATCTTAATTTCATTACAAAATGATCCATTATTTCTTGAACATCTTGTTCAGTCAAAATACCATCAGCCAAATCTCTTTCAAAATAAATATCCAAGAAAGTAGAAGTTCTACCAATACTCATTGCAGCACCATTTTGATCTTTTATTGCACCTAAATAGCCAAAATAAAGCCACTGAACAGCCTCTTTTGCATTTGAAGCAGGCTTTGATATATCATATCCATATTTTTGTGCCATTACCTTTAATTCATTTAAAGCATTTATTTGATCTGAAATTTCTTCTCTCTCACGTATTGTATTTTCATTAAAATCATCTGTATCTAATTTCTCTAAATCTTCTTTTTTCAAAGCAATAAGAATATCAACACCATAAAGAGCAACCCTTCTATAATCTCCAATAATTCTACCACGACCATATCCATCAGGAAGACCAGTTATTAAATGGCTATTTCTTGCTAATCGTATATCAGGAGTATAAACACTAAAAACACCATCATTATGAGTTTTTCTTATATTATGAAAAATATTGCTAACTTCTGAATCAACTTTTCTACCATAGGCCTCACAAGATTTTTCTACTATACGTATACCACCAAATGGCATAATAGCCCTTTTTAAAGGTTCATCTGTTTGTAAGCCAACAATCTCCTCTAAATCTTTATTTATATAACCAGCTTCATGTGCAGAAACTGTTGAAATAGTTTTAGTATCTATATCTAAAACTCCACCTTCTGAATCTTTCTCTTTTTTATACATTTCTAAAACTGCATTCCATAATTTCTTTGTTTTATCTGTTGCTCCAGCTAAAAAGCTTGAATCTCCTTCATAAGGTGTATAATTAGTTTGAATAAAATCTCTTACATTAATTTCATGTTGCCAAGCACCACTTTTAAATTTATTCCATTCTTTTAAATCCATATTTTTACCTCCTAGAAATATTATTTACATTTTTATCTGTATTATAATAACATAATAAACAAATTTTATCAATTCAAATAACAAATTTGTATGAGTTTTTTTCGCTGGGGATTTCCATAGATTTCAATGTTTTTAAGT
>CAOSZT010000128.1 GCA_948528155.1 uncultured Clostridia bacterium
CGTTCCTTAAAATCCCTTTTTCCCTTGTAGCAGGGATTTTAAGGAACGTCCCTAACTCCCGTTTTCTATCTCATTTTTTAATCATCAAATCTTTTCTCAAGATTTATAAATTTTGTATAATTTCCAAGCCATCCAAGGTCAATACTTCCAGTTGATCCTCCTCTGTGTTTTGCTATAATAACTTCTGCTATTCCTCTTTTTTTACTATCTTCATTGTAATAGTCATCTCTATATAAAAACATTACAATGTCTGCATCTTGTTCTATTGCTCCAGATTCACGTAAATCTGAAAGCATTGGTTTATGGTCTGTTCTTTGTTCTACTGCTCTTGATAGCTGTGATAATGCTATAACTGGTACATTAAGCTCTTTTGCAATTATTTTTAAAGATCTACTTATTTCTGATATTTCTTGTTCTCTTGCAAAGTTACGTTTGTTGTTACTTCCCTGTATTAATTGTAAATAGTCTATTACTACTAGTCCTATATTTTTTTCTAATTTTAATTTTCTGCATTTTTCTCTTATGCTTGTAATAGATATTCCTGGTGTATCATCTATATATATTCCTGTTTCTGAAAGTGGTCCTATTGATTCTGCTAGTTTTGACCAGTCTTCATCATCTAATTTCCCTGTTCTTACTTTATTACTGTCAACCATTGCTTCACTACACATTATTCTGTTTACCATTTGTTCTTTTGACATCTCTAAACTAAATATTGCAACTGGTATATTTGCTCTTATTGCTGCATTTGTTGCTATATTTAGTGCAAATGCTGATTTTCCCATTGCTGGTCTGGCTGCTATTAATATAAGCTCTGACCCATGTAAACCAGCTGTTCTATAGTCTAAGTCTATAAATCCTGTTGGTACTCCTGTTATATGTTGTTTTCTATTATATAATTCTTCTAGTTGTATAAAACTGTCAACTAATATATCTTTTATTGGTACAGTTCCATTTTGATTTTTATCTTGCATTAAGTTGAATATTTTTCTTTCTGCCTCTTCTATTATCTTTTCTATTCCTTTTGTTGGGTCATATCCTAGTTCTATCATTTCATTTGCTGTTTTTATTAAATTTCTTAGTACAGATTTTTCTTCTACTATTTTTATATATTTTATAGCATTTGCAGTAGTAGGTACTTTTCCTGGTAATTCTGATAGATATTCAAATCCTCCAATTTGTTCAAATTTCCCCATGGATTCTAATTCTGATTTTACTGTTATTAAGTCTATTGGCTCTGCTTTTTTGTATAAATTTGACATTGCAGAATATATCAGTCTGTTGTCTTCTCTATAAAAGTCTTGTTCTTTTAAAATTTCCATACTACTTGATACTGCTTCTATGTCTGTGAGCATACTTCCTATTACTGCTTGTTCTGCTTCTATGTCATGTGGTGGTACTTTTCCTATTTCCATTTATTTTCCCCCATTTTATTCTGATATAACATCTATTTTTATTTTTCCGATTACACCTTCAAATAATTTTATTTCAACATTTACTGTTCCTAATGTTTTTATTGTGTCTTTTAAGTCTATTTTCTTTTTGTCTATTTTTATTTGATATTGCTTTTCTAAGTTTTCTGCTATTTCTTTTGATGATATTCCTCCAAATATTTTTCCATTTGCTCCTGATTTTACTTTTATTTTTAATAGTATTTTTGATAATTTTTCTGCTATTTTTTCTGCTTCTTCTTTTTCTTGTGATTTTTTAAAGGCATTTGAGTCTTGTTTTGCTTTTAGTTTACTCATGTTTTCTGTATTCGCTTCTACTGCTAAATTTTTTGGAAATAAAAAATTTCTTACATATCCATCTGATGCATTTATTATTTGGTCTTTTTTTCCTACTCCTTTTATATCTGCTTTTAATATTACTTTCATAAAATCACAACCTTTCTTTTTTTATATTTTAACCTTATATAGTTTACACTATTTTTCTTACTTTTTCAACTGCAAATTTAACACAATTTTATGAATTGGTTAAATCTAATAACTAAGAAACTAAAAGGGACTTTTTTTACAGCCCCTTTAATTTTCTATTTCAGTAAAATATTCATTGATACGAATTATAAGTTCTTGTTTAACTTCTTCTATAGTTAATCCTTCTACTTGTGCTCCAGCGAGAGTTATATGACCTCCTCCTCCTAATTTTTCAAGAATAATTTGGACATTTATATCTCCTATAGAACGTCCACTAATACAAACTCTATCTCCAGTATTACCTAATACAAATGATGCTGTAACATCACTAATAGTTAGTAATTCGTCTGCTGCTTTTGCACATAGCAGACTTACATCTTTTTCTTTTTCTTGATCATATATGGCAATAGCTATTGAATTATTTATAATTTCAGCACTTTTTACTATTTCAGCTATTTTATTAAATGATTTTAAATCACTTTGAAACCATTTTTTTACTTTTATTATATCAATTCCACATTTACGTAAATATGCTGCTGCTTCAAATGTTCTAACTCCTGTTTTAAATGTAAAACTTTTTGTGTCCATCATTATTCCTGCATATAAACTTTCTGCTTCAATCTTTTTTAATTCAACATTTACTTCTGCATATTGTAATAATTCTGTTACAAGTTCTGCTGCTGATGAAGCATATACTTCTTGAAATGTTAATGTTGCATTTTCTATATAGTCTGCACTTCTTCTGTGGTGGTCTATTATTACTATTTTCTTTGCTTTTTTTAATACTTCTTCTGATTCAACATAATTTGATTTATGTGTGTCAACTATTACTAATAATGTTTCTTCGTCTATATTTTCTTCTGCTACTTCTTTACTAATTAATACATCTTCATATTCTGGTTCTTCTAATAGGCTTTGTTTAAAACTTTGTAATGTTGGTGTGTTACTTGTAATAATATAGGCATTTTTTTCTAAACTTTTTGATAGTCTATATATTCCAATACTAGATCCCATTGCATCTATGTCTGGATTAAAATGTCCCATAATCATTACTTTACTTGATTCTGTAATAAGGTTTTCTAAAGCATGTGCTACTACTCTTGCTTTTACTTTTGTTCTTTTTTCTACTTCTTGAGCTCTTCCACCATAAAATTTATATATGTCATTTTGTCTTACTACTGCTTGATCTCCGCCTCTTCCTAATACTATGTCCATTGCTGTTTGTGCTGATTTGTATTTTTCTTTGTCTGTTTCTCCTTCATTTGATATTGCTATACTTAATGTAAATTGAACTTTTTGCTTTGAATCTAATTCTTTTATTTTATCTAATATTGCAAATTTATCTTCTTTGATTTTTTCTAAATATCTTTGTTCAAATATGTATATGTATCTATCTCTATCTGATTTTATTAATATTCCTTTTGTTTCATTTGCCCATTCATATATAATTTTATCCATTTCTGCAATGTATTGTGGTTTTTCTTCACTTTCTAGCATTTGCATATTTTCTTCATAATTGTCTACCATAATAATTCCAACACATGATTTTGAGTCTTTGTATTCTTTTTGTAATTTTATATTTTCTGTTTCATCTATGAAATATAGAATTGCCATATATTCATTTTGGCTGTTTTTGTTATATCTTTTTGAATTGACAAATTTACCTACTAGTCTGTATGTTCTTCTATTTACTTTTACCATTTTTGATATTGATTTGTCATTATTTCCTTTTTTATTTTTTATTTCTTCTTTTAAATCAAATATTATATCATTTACAAATGTATTTATATCTATGTTTTCAAATTCTGATGCAAATTTGGAACTTTTCCATATTATATTTCCACTTGTTTCTAATATTATAAGTGGGAATGGAGAATTTATTAAACTTGTTTTTGCTGCTGAGTCTACTGTTAATGTTAGGTCTTGTAAAGTTTCTGATATTTCACTTTTTCTTTTGTTGTTTGCAAAGTATGTGTATCCTACTACTAATATAAAGATTAGTAGTGATGGTATTATGAATATTGTATTTTGCACACATATCAAAATTAGTAATAATAGAATTATTACTAAATATATTTTTGTTCTTGATACTAAATTATCAAAAATCTTTTTATTACTGCTTTGCATAAACCTCTCCTTTTATGTACTATATTTTACTTCGAAATACTATATTTGTCAAGAATTTTGATTTATGTTAATTATTTATTATTTTAATGTCAATTTTGTTATTTCTGCTATATATGATTTGTAATTCCTTTTTTCATTAATATCTAGTTTTTCTCTTATAAATTTAGGTAATTCTATATATTATTTTTAACTATTTTTTTCATTTTGTACCATTTTTGTTTATTATATCAATTAGTTTACTTATTTACAATATTTTTGATATATTTTAATGGAAATTTAATCATATTACAATTATGTTACAAAATTCAATTTATTAGTAATGTTTTATTATTATATAAAAATGGTTACTTAATTATAGTTGTGCATATTAATAGTCCGTCAAAAAGCTTATATATAAACTTTTTGATGGACTATTCTATTGATTTAAAATTTCTATTTTTTCTGCGTCTTCTTTTCTAATAGCTATAATACTTCCTCTAACTTCAAAAGCTCTTGGGTCTTTTGAAGGACTTACTAATACTGGTATGATATTTGTTCCTTTTACTAGTCCTAAATCTAGCAATCTTCTTTTTATATCTTCATTACATTTAACATTTTTTATAATTCCATTTTTATTTAATGGTAAATTACTCAAATTAATTACATCGCTTTTCATATGTAATCCTCCAAAATATTTAATCATACTATATTATATTTTGTCGAATTATAAATGTTACTTTTATTTTTGTTGTATTTGATTAACGTATCTTTTTTATCCTAATTTTATTTATTCTATTTATCTAATTTCTATTTCTATTATTTTTTTCAAAATCTTCTTCTATATCTTCTATAAAGTCTTCTAAATTTTTTTGGTTTATTTCTGGTAGATTATTTACAGTTTCAACTGTTGTTTTTAACCATCCTTCTCCTCTATATCCACATTTATTTGCAAAGTCTTTCCATTTCATGTCAGTATTTGGGATATAGTCGTTTTCATCTATTTCTTTATAATCAAAATGTTTATGTGATGAGGTGTCTTTATTTCCATCAAAATTTTCAATTCGATTTAGCTTACATCCATTTTTTATGTGATTCTCAACTTCATCTTGTATATCATCTATATTTTGTATACCTTTACTTTTTCGTCCTAAATTTTTAATATCTGTTGAAATGGTTCCAATATTAGATGTTTGAATAGGAATTCCAACATTTTCATTTTCTTCTTTAGTTTTCTGATATAATGATAGCCCTACTGTTCCTTTATTATTTTCACATCCTATACTTATTCCATTAGATTTTCTAGTATATACTGATAAATCTTTATTGTCTCTTGTAGCAGTATTGTTATTTCTTATTTTGGTTGACTTTTTACTTGCACTGTTTCCAACTGATCTATCCATTTCAAATTCATCATTTAATACTTTGGCTTCTCCTGCTTTTGTCATTCCTACTAATGAGTATGTTGTATTGTTTCTTTTAGCTTCTGGATTAATTTCATTTACTTTTTCAGAATAAATAATGTATAAGTTATCATATTCTTGTAAGTCAAGCCTTTTTCCTAGTGTTTGTTGTCCATCAACTGATATGTTTAAATCTGCTTTTTGTATTGCATTTACTTTTATTTTTTCTGATTGTTTTTTTGATAGTTGATTTTTAGATTTTTCTTTATCTTCTTTATCTTTTTTCACTTCTTGTTCTTTTTCTGTTTCAACTGTTTCCATTTCTTCTAATATTTTTTCTAGTTCTTTTTCTGTAACTTTTTTTTCTAAATGTGCTGATAATACTTGCATTATTTGTATTTTATTTAGTGTGTTAAATGAGTATTTTTCTAGTTCTTTTTCTGAAATATTTTCTAATAAGTTTTTTACTGCAATATATTTATCTGAATTTATATTTTCAAAGCTAGATTTATATATTATTTCATTAGTTCCTATTCTTCCTGCGATTGCTTTTTCTCCTAAATAAATTTTTTCTTGTTTTGTTTTTCTTTCATTTCCATTTTTATCATTTTCTTTTATTTCTTTTTCTACTATAAAAACATTTTCTGAAATCATTTTCCCATTAATTTTGTCTTTCCAACTAACTTTTCCTACTAGCTTTATGTCTGTAATTGATATTTGTTTATTTTCGTTTTGTCCTATTTTTAACTCTTCTTCCATTTTTTTTATGAAGTCTTCTTCTAATTTTAATGTTTCTTTTTGTTTTTGGTTCATTTTATCACCTTCTTTTTATTAATTACATAATGTAATTATAGCATAAAATATTTTAATATTAAACTATTTTATAATATTTATTTTGTAAAAAATTTCTGCTAAATGT
>CAOSZT010000129.1 GCA_948528155.1 uncultured Clostridia bacterium
AACAAACTAATTAATATATTAAAATATTATTAGGTGATAAAATGAAAACAAAAGAAAAAAGAATAAAATTAAAATTCATAATTTTTATAAATCTTACAATATTTTCAATAATATGTTTAATAATGTTCTATAATAAATATACTCCATTAAACAAATCATATGCAAAAGAAACAAATACAAAACCAGAAGAACAACTTAAAATAAGTAAAGGTGCAATTATAGATATAGATCAAATAATAAATACAAATACTAATAATGGTCAAACAGAAAAAATAATAAAAAAAGAAGAAACACTTGAATATTTAACACAATATAAAACAAATAAAAAAATACCAAAAGGAATTTCATATGTAGTTCAAGAAGGAAGAGAAGGAAAACAAGAAATATCAATAAAAACCATATATGATAAAGAAGGAAATATTATAATAGAAGAACAAATTCAAACAAATATAATAAAATCATCAGCAAATAAAATTGTAGAAATTGGAGGAGCAGATTATACAAGTAATTATAAAGTAAAAGTAGGAGATATTATTTATATAACATCAGATATACTTGCAATAAGGTCTGAGCCAAACGAGGAGAGTAGAAAAATAACTACACTAAAACAAAAAGACAATGTAAAAGTATTAGAAATCAAGCAAAACTGGTACAAAATATCTTATAATAATATAATAGGATGGATAAAATCAGAATGTACAGTTCACTTTAATTTAGAAGAAAATAAGCAAAATTTAGGACAAACTTCAATAACAACAAAAAAACAATTATTATCAGAATTAAATATAAATATGAAACTAAATAAAACAACAGGTCTAACATTAGAACAATTTAAAAAGGTATTATCAGATGAAAAAGATGTAAATAAGATATTTATAAACAATGCAGAATATTTTTACTATATAGAGAAACAATATAATATAAATGGATTATTTGTTGCAGCTGTTGCAATACATGAAAGCAACTGGGGAACATCAAAATTAGCAATTGAAAAAAATAATTTATTTGGATATGGAGCCAATGATTCAGACCCTTACAATAATGCTTATATATTTAACAATTATTCTGAAAGCATTGATTTAATAGCAAGAGTTTTTATTAAATATTATTTAAATCCAAAAGGTACTAGTATTTATGGAGGAGAAAATGCAAAAGGTACATATTATAATGGGGCAACTTTAAAAGGTGTAAATATAAAATATGCTACAGATAAAAACTGGGCAAATGCAGTTTTTTCATATATGAAATACTTGTATAATAAGATATAATGCAATATAAAAAAAAATCTATAAAATTCCTTGATATTTTTTCCAAGATATTGTATGATATATAAGTATAAATAACGTAAAAAAATCAAGTATTTAAAAGAAAAAAGAAGGGGGCTAAAAAAATGAAGAAAGTGCTAGTAATATTTTTAATATTAATAATAATATTAGGAATATTTAGTTTTTCAAGTAAAGTATTAGCAACAGAAAAAGCAATAGATGAAAAAACAGAAAGTAAACTTGTAGAAATAAAAGAAACTCAAACAAAATCAATAGAAGATTATAAAGAAAAATATGGCTCAGATACATATGGATTAGTAGCATATATTTTAAATATTATAAGAATATATAGTATACCATTTTGTTTTTTAGGAATAGCAATTGGAGCAATACATCAATATGTAATAGGTATAAGAAAATTGGATACACTAGAAAAAGGAATGGGTTTAGTTGTAACCTTTGTCGTATTATTAATAGTTTGCCAAGTTTTACCTCTAGCATTTGCGATGTTTGTTAAATTTGGAAGAGGATAAAATAAGATATTAGCTTTAGTCAAAAAAAGAAGATTTTTAAAGACGAAGAACAAAGCAAAGCGTAGTGAAAGGAAAGAGGGAACAAATGAAAGTTTTATTTGCTGTAAGTAATGAAGAAATATCAGAATCAATAGTAAAAAGATATCAAAGAGAATATAAAGAGATAATTTCATATAAAAATGTTTATTACTTTAATGCGATTTTAAAAGAGTTACAAAAAGATAAAAGTTATGATAGAATTGTTATAAGTGAGGAATTAGAAGCATTTACAAATACACAATATACACAAATAGATAAATTTATATTTGATAAACTAGACAGTATTAGTGATGAAGCATCAAATTTAAAAGGTGATGATATCCCAATAATACTAATATGTTCAGATAGAAGAGAAAAAGCAGAAGAAATGTTAGTTAAATTATTTGGAATAGGAGTTTATAATGCACTACTTGGAAATGACAGAAGTGTTGATAGTGTTTGTAATTTATTAAATAAACCACGTTTAAAAAAAGACGCCAAAATTTATTATAAAATAGATTCAGAAGATGTTTCTTATCAATCTGAAAATGAAAATGATGTAAGTGAAATAGAAATTCAAAATATTCTAGCTCATTATAAAAGATTAGGAAAAGATGAAAAAAGATATGTTGATAGTTTTGATAATATTGCATCACAATATAATGATGTGCAATTAAGAATAATAAGTAAATTTTTGCCATTAAATGTAAGAGCAGTACTTGAAGAAAAATCATCAAAATATCAACAAATAATATCATTTAATAGTAAAGTTTCAGATAATTTAAGATCTCAAGATGTTAGTAAGGAAAAAGAAGGAACAAGTGCAAAACTACTAAATTCTCAAAATAATGAAAAAAAATTATCAAAACCAGTAGTTATACCATCATCTGTAAATATGAGTAGTGTTAAAAAATTAGCTAAAACTAAAAATGAAATAAAACCTATTGAAACAGTAACAGAAGATAGAATTAGAACAGATATAAGAAAAGTAGGACCAGCATTTGAAAAACCAATACAACAAACTGAAAAAGATATAAATATAGAAAAATTAAATACTGATTCAGATGTAGACACACAAAATAATTTAATAGATGTAGCAATTGACAAATTACAAACAGAGCTAGAAGTAGAAGCACCAAAAAGGAAAAGAGGAAGACCAAGAAAAAATCCAGTACCAGAACAAGTAGCTATTGAAACACCAAAAAGGGGAAGAGGAAGACCAAGGAAAAATGCTATACCAGAAGAACAAGAAAAATTTGTTTTACCTAAAGTTGATAATAATGAAGACGAAGAAGATGTTTTATTACCAGGATTTGATACAGAAGATGTAATGTTGCCAGGTTTCAAAGATGAAGAAGATACAATTTTACCAGGATTTGAGGAAGAAGAAAATAATATATTACCAGGATTTGACGAACAAGAAGAAGAAAATAATATATTACCAGGATTTAGTGAACAAGAAGATGAAGAAACTAACATATTACCAGGTTTTGAGGAACAAGAAGATGAAGAAGAAAATATATTACCAGGCTTTGAAAACAATATTGAAAAAGAAGATAATTTTTCACAAATTACAAATCAATCAATAAATAATACTATAGGAAATGACAGGAAATTTGGTCAAATACCAAATCAAAATTATAATAATGATATTGGATATCAACAAGAAAATATGCTAAAAAATATAAATTCATTATATAAAGATATAGATATATCAAATTTATTAACATCAGATAAAAAAGTTGCTTGTTTTATAGGAACAACTAAAAATGGAACATCATTTATAGTTAATAATTTAGCAGAAATATCAGCAAAAATGGGAATAGATACAGCAATTTTAGATACAACTAAAAATAGAAATTCATACTATATTTATACAAAAAATGAAGAATATTTAAGAAAAATAGCTATGGAAAGTGTAAATAATTTATTACAAGGTGAGGCAAAAGGAATAAAAGTAGGAAATAATTTAAATGTATATACATCATTACCAGATGAAACACAAGGAATAGAAAATGCAGGAAGAATATTACAAACACTATTAAAAAGACATTCACTAGTATTAATAGATTGTGATTTTGAAACACCAGCAGAATATTTTGAAAAAGCACAAGAAATATATCTAGTTCAAACATTTGACATACTTACAATACAACCACTAACAGCATTTTTAAGAGATTTAAAATCAAAAAACATTTTAAAAGAAGAAAAATTAAGAGTTGTATTAAATAAAGAAATAAATGTTAGAGGAGTTAATGAAAAAACAATCATAGGAGGAATGGCATATTATAATGATCCAGCAATGTCATTTATGACAGAATTATTTGATAAAAATACAATAAGATATATAACAGTACCATTTAGTGAAGAAGTATATGCAAAATATTTAGAAAATGTCATCAACTGTGAAGTTTCAGTAAAAGGATATCCAAAAAATATGATACAAATATTTAATAAATTGTCAAATATGGTATATCCATTATTATCTGGAAAATCAGCATATACACCACCTAAAGTAGAAAAAAGTGCTTTCACATCAAGTATGAATTCTACATTAGATCAGATGAAAAATAAATATTAAAAAGAAATATATAGGGGGAGAAAAAAGTGTTAATACCAATAGTAATAATACTAATAATAGCAGTTCTAATATTAATAGTATATAATCTTAGTATTCATAAAAAAATACAAACATATAAAAATATAAATCAAAAGATAACCAATTTATCAGTAGTACAAGATTTTATGAGTGCAATAGGAGAAACAAGCACTGTTGATGAAAAAATAAAGAAAATAAATGATATTTTAATTGAAAAATATGAAATTAAATATTCTACAATAGTGGTGTTTAATGGAGCAGAATATGAAATAAAAGCATCAAATGTAGATGAAAGACATTGGGACGCATTAAAATCACTACAAGATGTAGATATATTTAAAGATAGTATATCACAAGCAACCCCTAAATATATTACTGTAAATAATGATAAAGAGAGATTACCATATCAACAAATGGAATTTGGAAGAGCAAAATCAGCAATATTTTTTCCACTATATATAGATAATGTATATATAGGATATTGGATAATAGAAAGTGGAACACCACACGATTTTGACAATGTTGATATTACAGTTTTAGAAGTAATAAAAGACAATATTGTTTCAGTTTTAAAAACAGTTGTACATCAAAAAACTCTTGAAACAATTGTTAGAAAAGATTTGTTTTCTGGATTATATTCAGAAGAATATTTATATGGTGCAGGTAGAAAAATAATTGATCAATATACAACTTCAACAATTTGTATGTTTAGAATAACAAATCTTGAAGAAATAAATCATAAATGCTCAAGAGAATTAGGAAATAATGTAATAGAGCATATAAGTGAATATATAAAAAATAATATAGCAGAACAGTATGTATTTGTAAGATATATGGGACCTAAATTTGTTATTGCATTTTCTGGAGTAGAAATAAATGGTGTAGCTGGATATGTAAATGATTTAAAAGAAAAAATAGAAAATACAAAAATAATATCTGAGGAAAATGAGAAGATAGGAGCATATCCAAGATTAAATTTTGCTATATCTACATATTATAAAGGTACAGGTTTAGAGACAATTTTAAAAAAACAAGAAGAATATTTAGATAATGCAGATATTAACGAAAGTGATATTACTAATATATAATATAAAAATAAAATGTAAGAAAAAGGAGGGGCATATATGGAATTTGACAAAACAATGAATTTTCAAGTTGAAAGAGAAGAAAATACAAAAGCTAGAGAAATACTAAAAGAGGTATATGATGCATTAATAGAAAAAGGATATAATCCAATAAATCAAATTGTTGGTTATATTTTATCAGGAGATCCTACATATATAACAAGTTATAATAATGCAAGAAATAAAATTAGGACAATAGAAAGAGATGAACTTTTAGAAAAAATGGTAAAACATTATATTGGAATAGATTTAGAAAGTTAATATAATATTGATTTTATAACAAGGAATAAAGTATATGAGAAAATTAGGAATAGATTATGGCGATGCTCGTGTTGGAATTTCATTAACAGACCCACTAAATATAACAGTACAAGGATTAGAAACAATACAAAGAAATGGCTCAGATAAAGTTGTTCTGAGACATTTAGACGAAATTTTGGACAAGTATGAAATTGATACAATTGTTGTAGGAATGCCATTAAATCTTAAAGGAGAAAAAACAGTTAGAGCAGAAATTACAGAACAGTTTGTACATAAATTAAAATGTAAGTATAATAAAATCAAAATTGTTACAGTTGATGAGAGATTAACTACTGTTGCTGCACATAAAACAATGAATTTTTTGGGAATAGATAAGAATAAAAAACATAATATTGTAGATACTATATCTGCAGTATACATTTTAGAAACTTATATAAATTCTGAAAATAAATAAAAAGTTGTGATAAAAATGTAAAAAATAGTTGCAAATTAAAATAAAATAAGATATTATAAAGAAGATA
>CAOSZT010000130.1 GCA_948528155.1 uncultured Clostridia bacterium
ACACTTAAAAAAGTAAAAAGCTATTTTTATGTGTAATTTAAGGCAATATTACTTTTTTAGAAAACTTTTTATAATAAAAATTATTTTTATCTTTACAATTATTAAAAAAATGTATATAATTTTGTTAGACAGATGAAAAGCGGATAAAAAACATCTAATATATACTTGTGGAAGGAAAATAAAATGAGGATAAGATATAAAAAATGGGCAAGACCAGAATTAGAAGCAAGTAAATTTTATATAGACAATCCAGAAGAAGTAAAAGGAAAATGGAGAGAATTTTTTAAAAATTCGGAAAATCCAATACATTTAGAGCTAGGATGTGGGAAAGGGCAATTTATATCTAAAATAGCTACAAATAATTTGACAGTAAATTATATTGCTATAGATTTAGTTGATGCAATGTTAGGTTTAGCAAAAAGAAATGTAGAACAAGAATATCAAGAAAAGAATTTAGAGCCAACAAACATACTTATAACAAGATTTGATATAGAAAGAATAAATTTAATATTAGACAATAATGACAAAATAGAGAGGATATATATAAATTTTTGTAATCCTTGGCCAAAAGGAAAACATAGAAAAAAAAGATTAACACATACAAGACAATTATATAAATATAAAGAATTTTTAGTTGAGGATGGAGAAATTTATTTTAAAACAGATGATGATAATTTATTTGAATCAAGTTTGTTGTATTTTGAAGAATGTGGATTTAAAGTAGTAGCAAAAACAGAAGATTTACATAATAAACCAATATTCGAAAATAATATAGAAACAGAACATGAAAAAATGTTTTCAAATCAAGGAATAAAAATAAAAGCATTAATTGCAAAAATATAAAAGGTTATATATAAAATTGGTAAATGTATAAATTAGATAAAATTTAAAATAAGAAGGTAAAAATGGAAGAAGAAGACATAACAGAAATAAAAAAATATAGTGATAATAGGGAATATGTATTGCAAAAGGTAAAAATAAAAGGTAAACTTTTAGAATTTGCTTCAGCTGATTTACAGAATGATGAGGAAATTGTCGAAACTGCATTAAATCAAGATGGTGAAGCAATGGAATTTGTTTCAGAAAGATTAAAAGATAATAAAGAATTAGTATTGCTTGCAATAAAAAATGCACCTTGGACAGCTTGTTATGCTTCAGAAAGATTGAAAGCAGATAGAGAAGTTATAATGGCAAGTGTAAAAACTTATGGACAAACTTTATATTTTGCAAGTGAAGAGTTAAGAGATGATAAAGAAATTGTCAAAACTGCTGTGCAAAATAAAGGTTTAATTATTAAATTTGCTAGTCTAAGGCTTAGAAATGACAAAGAGGTTGCTGAAATAGCTGTTAAACAAGATAAAAGAGCTTTTCAATTTTTAAGTAAAGAACTAAAAAATGATGAAGAATTAAAAAAAATGCTTGAATAGGTTTAAGTATTTCGCATTTGGAAATACTTTATATATTTAATATATTGATAAAATAGGGGGAATTAAAATGGTTAAAAAAGTTGCAATTTTAGCAAATGGAGGAGATGTAGCAGGTTTTAATGCTGTAATTAGAGGAATTGTAAAAACTGCTGAAAATAGTGGGGTAGAATGTTATGGATTTATTGATGGTTATAATGGATTATTAAAAAATGAGTATGTAAGATTAAGTACAGCAGAAGCAGGAAATGCAGAGGGTATATTACCAAAAGGTGGGTCTATAATAGGGTCATCTACAAATGCTAATGTGTTTAATTATAAAGTTGTTGATGAAAATGGAAATGTAGAATATAAAGATTTATCAAATATATGTGTAGAAAACATACATAAAGATGGATTTGATTGTGTATTTACATTAGGAGGAGATGGTACACAAAAATCAGCAAGAGATTTTATGATAAAAGGTGTAAATGTAATAGGTGTGCCAAAAACAATAGATAATGATGTCGCTTGTACAGATATAACATTTGGATATAATACAGCAGTATCAGTGGCAATGGAAGCAATTGATAGACTTCATACAACTGGAGAAACTCATAATAGAATAATGGTCTTAGAGGTTATGGGAAGATATGCAGGTTGGATTGCTTTAGAATCTGCTATAGCTGGTGGAGCTGATGTGGCTTTAATTCCAGAAATTCCATATGATATAAATAGAGTTGCTGAAAAGATAAAAAATAGACAAAAAAGAGGTAAAAATTTTAGTGTAGTAGTAGTTGCAGAAGGAGCTATGCCAAAAGATGGTAATATAGTTGTAGAAGGTGTTAGAGATAATGGAAAAGGTGTAGATAATACAAAACTTGGAGGAGTTGGTCCTATTGTCGCAAAACAATTAGAACAATTGACTGGTTTGGAAGCTAGAAATACTACATTAGGTTATATGCAAAGAGGAGGGACACCTACAGCTTTTGATAGAGTATTATCAACAAAATATGGAACTGCTGCAATGAGATTGGCAATAGAAGGTAAATTTGGAAATTTAATTGTTATAAATAATGGTAAAATTGATTATGCCTCTTTAGAAGATGTTGTTGGTAATAATAAGGAAATTGGTGCTGTTTCAGGTAATACAGCTAACAGTAACCAAAGAAAAGTTACTATGGATGATGATTTAGTTAAGACTGCTAGAAGTGTTGGAATTAATTTAGGAGATTAGAAGGTTAATTAAGAGGAAAAAGAATATGAATAAAAAAGTATTAGTAATTTTAATAACTATAGTATTAATTATTAGTATAGTAGTGATTGGAGTTGTTTTTATAAATAGATCACAAAAAGGTGGACAATCAGCTAATAATGAACAAATAAAAGATAAAAAAACATTACAATTATATAATAAAATATTAGAAGCAAAAGTAATGACTTTTACAAAAACTTTAGATGATAATAATAAAATTTTTATTGCAATAAAAGATAATAAAGGTTATAAAGAAATTACAGTAAATGGAAATACACAAAAATATGTTGTGAAAGATGGTGATACATATTATTTAGATGAGACTACTGAAAAATATTATATATATAAAAGTAATGATACAATTCTTACAGAAATTAGGGAGCAATTTGAGAATTTAGATAATAAGAGTTTTTTAGAGGGAAAAGAGAAAATTGATGGAAAAAATTATAATTATGAAGAAGTTTTAAGGTATCAAGATTTTTTGTTTAATTATGATTTAGCTGTTAAAGATTTAGAGCTTGCTAAAACAAAACTATATTATAGTGGGAAAAAATTAACTTATATTAAAACTACTATTGGAGATGTTGAAGAACTTTTAAAAATTGATATTTCTTTTAAAGATGTTAAAGATGAATATTTTGATATACCTCAAAATTATCAAAATGGAGAAGAATAAAAAATATGAAAATTTTTATTGCATTTGAATATAATTTATGATATAAATATAAAAAAACAAAAGGGGGATTTTTAAAATGGAAAATGAAAACCAAAAAACAAACAAAAAAGGTATAGGAGTAATAATTGCAATAATAGTATTAGTCCTAGTGATTTTTGCTGTAGTAGGAGGAATATTTGGATATAATTTAGTTCAAAAAGGTTTATTAATAAATGAAGTAAATGAGTTAGTAACTAAAAAGAATTTATCTAAAGATACAATAGATGTTAATGACATAAAAACTTCAGGAGATTATGCACAAGTAGAAAAAGCAATAAAAACATATCTAAATAATTATGCAGTAGAAATACAAAAAATAATTACAATTGCATCTGATGAAAGAATATCTAAACTACTTTCAACAGATAATTATAAAAATGATGGTCCAGAGTTTACTGAAACATTAGCTTTTATAGATGAAACAACAACTAACTTAAATGAAACATCTGAAAAAGTATTTAAGTTAATGGAAAAAGAAGAAATGACTAAATACATAGAAAGTTATAATTTAAGTTCAAAATACAATGAATTATTTGAAACATTAATGCTAGATTCAGAAACAGAGAAAGAATTACAAAGTGCAAAAACTCAATTACAATCTTCTGTAGAAGCTTTAAATAAAAATTTAGAAGTTGCTAAAGAAACTATTAATTTCTTAAAAGAAAATAAAAATGAATGGCGTATTAGTGGTACTATGGTTATGTTCAATAATCAAAATTTAGTTAATCAATATAATACTTTAATTAAAAAATTAAAATAATTTGGAACTATAAAAATTAAAAAATCATTGAATTTACATATGTATTTTCAATGATTTTTTGTTGTTATAATTTAAAATAATATGATTTTTTACAGCTTTTTTTATTACATATTAAATTTAAGAGTTTGGATTAACATTTAAAGTTTTATTATTATTATAAATAACCATACCAGGTTTAGCACCTGAAGGTTTTTTTACAAATTTTACTTCACAATAATCAACAGGAACATTAGAAGAGTTTTTAGCTTTACTATGTGTGGCTGCAATTTTAGCAGTTTTTATTAATAAATCATTATTTGGATAATCCATATTATTATTAATTTTAAGAATAATATGACTACCATGAAAGTCTTTAGTATGAAACCATAAATCATTTTTGTTTGCATATTTTAAAGTTAGATAATCATTTTCTTTATTATTTCTACCAACTAAAATAGTATAGCCATCAATTGTATATTTAATAGGATTAAAAGAAACAGTTTTATTTTTAGTAAGTTTTGATTTTTTTACTTTTGACTTTTTGGTATTATTTGATTTGGTTGTTTTTTCTTTAAAAATTTCATTTTCGGAAATTTCTTCAAAAATTTCAGTTACATCATTTATAGAAGTACAATTTTCTAATTCATAAACAACACTTTCAATATAATCAAGTTCTTTTATTGTTTCTTTTTTTTGTTTTGAAACTATTTCTAAAGCATTTTTTAGTTTTGAATATTTTTTGAAAAATCTTTTAGCATTTATACTAGGGGAATATCTTTTATCTAATTTTATTGAGATTTTATTATTATTATCATAATAATTTTCTAATTCGATTTCATCTAAATTTTTATTAGGAATTTTGTATAGATTAGCAGTAATTAGTTCTCCATAAATTCTATATTTTTCCATATCGTTACATTCTTGTAGTTTTTCATTTATATTAGAAAGTCTTTTATTGTACTTTTTTAAAGTATCTAAAATTAATTTTAATAATGTATTTCTATAATTTCTAAAAGTTTCGTTAGTTTCTTTGTTATAATAAAAATCATCTATAAAAAAGTTTAATGAGAATGTTTCATTAGATTTTGTAAGTGTTAAAAAATAGTCTTTTATATTTCTTTTCTCATTTTCTATTTTTGTAAAATATAGTTTATTTGTTCCAATAGAGTTTATTATTTCATTTATATAATTAAAGATAATTTCTAAATTTGAGTTATTTATTTCTTTGATTTCAAATTTGTTAATTATTGCGTTTATAAAGCTTTTGGATATACCATTAAAAGTATTTGAAATTTGAGTAGATAGGTCATTTAATGAAGTTATTTGTATATATTTTTTAAAATCATCAAAATTTTTTAAATCTAAAAAACTGATTTTATTTGATGTGGGGAAGAGGTATTTTGTATGTGGTAATATATCTCTATAATTTTCGTTTATCTCTTTTATATGTCTTAAACTATCAATAATTATATTTTGCTCATCTAATAAGATGAAATTACTGTGTTTTCCCATTAGTTCAATAACTATTTTTTTTGAAATAATATCATCAATGTCGTCAAAACCTTCAAATTCTATCATTATAAGTCTTTCTAAATCAAATGTTATTATGTTTTTTAGTTTTAGTCCTATTAGATTTTTACGTAATAACATACAAAAATTAGGTGCATTTTGTGGGTTTTGCTTTGGTTTTGTTGTTAAGTTTATTCTACAGTTTTGTGCTTCAATACATATATTTAAGGCATAGTTATTTCCATTTAAATACATTCCTAAAATTATTGTGTTTTTATTTGGCTGGAATATTTTGTCAATTCTAGCTCCACAAAGTTCAGAAATTTCTGTTGTTATTGCCTTTGTTACAATACCATCAAATGCCATTTTAATCATCCTTTCTGTTGGCAATATAGCTATTTTTATTGTGTTTATAATATATATAAGTTAAATTATTTAAGTAATCATTTTAACTTTAAAATAAAATTTTAGATTTTTATTATATGTTATTTTTATTATTTTTGTCAATATTTTAATTATTTGAAATAGGGAATTTAATCATATTATAATTATGTTACAAAATTTAATTTATTATTGATGTTTTATGAACTATTTAAAAATGGTTACTATATAATGATTTTGAAATTTTTGTACTTTTAAATAAGCCGTTTAAATTTATGATAATA
>CAOSZT010000131.1 GCA_948528155.1 uncultured Clostridia bacterium
ATTTATTTTTAATACACTTTCAGTTTTATATATAACTCTCAATAATGTTCCTATTGCTCCTTGTAATACATATACATCACGTTCTTTATTTGTTATTTTTTTAAATTCTTCTTCATATTCCTTTTTAATTTTTGACCACATATTTTCATTTTCTTTTTTCGTATTAATTTCTTTTAATATTTCTCTTTTTATTTGTTCTTTTAACTCTAATAATTCTTTTTCACTCATAAAAATTTATCTACCTACCTTTCTAAAACTCCTTAAAATTTATTCTCACATCAAATTTGATAAAATATCTGCTATTAGTGGTAAGCCTATTAATATAAATCCTAGTATTATTGTTCTTATTAAATTTTCCATAAAAAATACACCTCTTTCAAATATCTTTTTCAGACTACTTGAAAAAAGTGTAATTCTCCTATATAATATATATAGAATTACTTTTCAAGTAGTTCACTTTTGCCTTGAATTATCTGAACAGATTACCAGTCAAATGCAGATAATTTAAGGTTATTTTTTTATTTTTCAATTATTAATCTAAATTGACCATCTTCTTTTTGTTCTAAATATGAATTTGTTTCAAATTCTTCTTCTGTAAATCCTAATTTTCTAAACCACTCTATTGGAATAGGAAATCTCGGATTAATATTACCATTTCCACTTTTATTTAATATAATCTTCAATTTCTTTTCCTCCATAACTTACTCCTTTCTATTGACTTTCGTACGTATTTAATATATACTAATATCAAGAGAAAGGGGAAAGGGGTTTTAATATCCCCTTTCAATTAAGCCTTTATAAATTAGTTGTAATTGCTTTTTGTTTTCGGCTTTTCTCTGTTTGTCTAGTCTTTTAGCTTGGTAGGCGGTGACTAGACTTTTTATTTTGTCCTTAACCATTTATTTATACCTCCTTTCGTTAGGTTGACTATATATTATCATACGTACGTATTGTTGTCAATACTTTTTACAAAACTTTTTTAAATTTTTTTACAATCTCTAAAAGCATTGTTATTACTACATTTGTCTGATAAACTTTTCAATTTTCAATGTGCTTTTTATTGTATTTTTTATTTTTATTTGCTATAATTTGTATATGTAAATTTATTTATGTGTTTATTTGAACTAGTTTCTTGATTGCCAATCGTAAGCTAGTTCTTTTAAACTGTTTGTTACTAAATTTAAGTTATTCTCTAAATCTACTATTTTACTTCTTAATTCTTCTGCGTTTTTTAATAGTGTTTCTTCTTCTTTTTTTAAATCTTTTATTAAGTAATCTCTGTTTTCTACTTTTTTATTTGCATTTTTTAAGTCTTCTTCTAAGTTGTTTATTACTTTTTTTAGTATTTCATTTATTCTATTTTCTTCTTCTACTGCTAAATTCATTAATAACGCTCCTGCTACTAATCCTATACATATTCCCCACATCATTTCTTTTTCAACTCCTTTCTTCTTAATTTCATTTTTGCTAATATTAAAATGTGCCAATAATAACATTTGTCTAACTTATCCATCTTTTGTACTCCTTTCTAATAAATAGTGTTTTGTAAAAATCCCCAATATAAGAATATTCCACATGCTATACACCCTGTTATGTATACTACTGCTTGTCCTATTCTCATATACATTTTGTTTTTGTCTAGTTTAAATTTTTTCATTTGCTTTACTCTTATTAGCATTTTATCCCCCTCCTCTTAATCTTCTCTACCTATACTTATTTTCTTTTATTATCTTGCATTTCATATTCTGCTTTGTTGTTTTCTTTTTTTATAAATTTTACTTTTTTCATTGTTATAATCTTTTTCCATATTTTTATTTTTTTCTTTCACTTTCACAGTCACTTCTATATTAGGAGCATATATTTCCGCTTCTATTTCTGCAAAAGTTTGAAAAAATATTTGTGCATGTTTTAATGTAAATTTTGTTTTATCTTCATTCATTTACATCACCTCTTTTAACTTTATTCATAGTGTTTGTACTTGTTGCTTGTTAATTTTTAATTATTTTTAATTTTCTAACAATTTTATCTTTCAACTTTGCTTTTGCTCTTGTTTGATTGGTACATCATATCCTATTAACCATACAGCATTATCATTCTATATATTTGCTACCTAAAATACATTTTTGCTTAGCTTCATATTTGCTTTCGCCTTTGTTTGTTAAGTTTTTCTTAACTATTAATTTAAAAAAATTTCTTTTATTTCTTCTCCAGTAAGATTTAGTTTTTGACTTATTTCTCTAATATTTTCCTGTGAGAATTTAATTTTATTATTTATTTTTTGACTTAATGTTGTCTTAGATATATTTAACTCTTTTGAAAATGATGTTATTGTAAATCCATTTTCAATAATTTTACCTTTAAGTTTTAAACTATTTGTCACTGTGATTTCCCCCTTCCTGTTAAGTTTTTCTTAACCACGATTATATTACCAAATAATAAAATAGTTGTCAATACTTTTTTTAAAAAAAGTTCATTTTTTCCTAACTATTATTTTATTTATGTAAAATATGTTTGACTTTTATTAACCAAAACTGTATAATATAGATAGATTGGAGGTAATAAAATGAGTAACTTAATTGATTCATTTGCAAATAGATTAAAATATGCAATTACCATAAAAAATATTAAACCAATTGAATTATCAAAAAAAACAAATATATCAAAAACAAATATAAGTTGTTATATGTCTGGAAAATATGAAGCTAAACAAGATGGAGTTAAATTATTATCTGAGGCTTTAGATGTTAATCCTGTATGGTTAATGGGATATGATGTCCCTATGGAAAAAGAAATTTGTATAACAACCAAAAATTGTAGTATAGATAAAATCCCCATCTTATGTACAATAAAAGAAAACTGTTATTGGTTATCTGAAGAAAATGTAATTGGATATATAACAGATAAAGAAACTATTAAAAGTTATGAAAAAAATATAAATGAATATTATGGTTTAAATGTAAGTGGCGAAAGTATGCTTCCACTTCTAAATGATGGAGATTTAGTTATATTTCACAAACAAGATGACGTGGAAAGTGGTCAAACTGCTATCATACTTATAGAAAATGAAAATGCAATAATTAGAAAAGTAATAAAAACTAATGAAGGTATAGAATTACATGCAATGAATCCTTATTATCCTGTTAGAAAATTTACATATGATAAAATGGATAAAATTCCTGTAAAAATAATTGGCAGAGTAAAAGAGGCTAAAATAAAAAAAGCTTTTGAATAAATAATTACTCTTACTAGAAAAATTTACATATAATTTGTGTTATTATAATTATAGTAATTACTATGAAGTTTAGTATTTGTATAGCAAAGTAAGACTAGGAGTCCTCCAAAGCTTTGCTAGTCTTTTTCTTTTACTCTTTACTTAATGCCTTAATATTAAATAAATAATATAAAATTTTTAAATGTGTTAAATTAAAAGGAGTTTAATAATGGATAAGAATGAAATAATAAATGATCTAATAACACAAACAATATATATCAATATTGATGATTCAGGTAAGTTGGTTAATAGTGAAAGAGTTTCAATATATGCAGGATTAGTATTTACATCAAAAAAAGAAAAGGATAAATTTATTACACAATATAGGAGTATTGTACAAGATATTAAATGCAAATATTGCAAAGAAGATATTTTAAAATGTAATAGTAATAAAACTTGTCCTGAATTAAAACATAATATGTTAAAAGCTAAACATAACAGACAATTAATGAACTATATTAAAAAATACTCTATATTATGTTGTATAATTAATAATGATAAAGTTTATTCAAATATTAAGGAAGATACAGCTTCAAGAGGTAGGTTTTTAGATTATTCTTTAAAATTATTAGTAAAGCAAACTATAAAAGGATTAATTAAAGAAGAAAGAATAAATCCTAATTTACCTATAAAATTAATCATTAACATTGATGAGCAAACTACAAAAACTAATGGTTATTATAATTTAAAAGATGGTATTTTTGAAGAATTAAAATATGGTATTTTTAATTACAATTATAGTTATTATAATACTCCTATTGTAAATTCTGATTTAGATGTAAGTGTTTGTTATCAAAAATCTGAAAAAAGTTATCTAATTCAAGCCTCTGATTTAGTGGCTGGCTCTGTCAGAAAACTTTATTTAAATAATATTGATAATTTTTCAGACTTTTCTAAAAGAACTGAATTTATAAATTATAAAATAATTTTACCATAAAGAAAAGAGAGCCTATGCTCTCTTCCCAACTAGACTGACGTACTTAACATACGCTTAATTTTTTTAATCAGTATCTAGCTATCGACCGAACAAAGGGTTTTCCCTTTTGGTATCTTAATTGTAACATTTTACTTAATAAATGTCAACAATTACTTTATTAATTTATGCAATTATTTTAATTTTATGTATATGGGAGGTATTTTATTGTGTATAATAAAACAATTAATTCTACGAATAACTATATAAAAACTGAAGAAGTTGCCTTATATGTTAGAGTTAGTACAGAGGAGCAAGCTGTAAATGGAGACAGTTTACGAACTCAAAGAGAAGAATTAACAAATTATGCTTTAAAAAATGGTTTTCATATTTATGGAATTTATGAAGATGATGGTTTTTCTGCTACTAATTTAAAAAGACCAGAATTACAAAGGCTTTTAAAAGATGTTGAACAAAACAAAATAAATAGAATTTTAATAACTAAACTTGATAGATTATCTCGTGGTGTAAGGAATTATTATAAAATATTAGACACATTAGATGAACATGAGGTTTACTGGCAAACTATTTTTGAAAAATATGATAGTTCAACGGCTAATGGAAGATTACATATTAATATTATGCTTTCTGTTGCTGAAAATGAATCTGCACAAACTTCTGAAAGAATTAGAAGTGTTTTTAAAACAAAGATAGAAAATAAAGAACTTATTGCTGGTAAAATTCCAATAGGGTTAAAAAAAGAAAATAAAAAATTAATTATAGATGAGGATAAAAAACAAATAGTTTTAGATGCTTTTAAATTTTATAAAGAAACTACTAGTGCTTATCATACTTTTCAAAAGTTAGATTTAAAGTATCCAGATCTGCAACTAAATTATATGAGAACATATAGGATTTTGACTAATAAATTATATATTGGAATAAAAGAAACTAAATATGGTGATATTGAGAATTTTTGTCCTTCTATAATAGATAATACAACATTTGAAAATACTCAAAGCTTATTACAAAAAAATGCTAGAAAAAAAAGTTTAAATAATACAGAAGGTTATTTGTTTCAAGGTATGTTAAAATGTGCTGAATGTGGTTATACATTAGGTGGTAAATTCTATTCTAAAAATGTCGAAAGTTCAAGGTATTACTATATATGTAAAAGACATCTTTTATCTTTAAAATGCAATTGTAGTACTAATTTCAATGAACATAAAATTGAAAAGAAATTATTGCAGGAACTTTTGCCACAATTAAAGGATTATTTACATGATTATGAATATAAAGAAAAACATTTTATAAAAAATGATATGTCAAAAGAAATAATTTCTCTTGAAAATAAATTGTCTAAATTAAAAGATTTATATATAAGAGATTTAATACGAATTGATGATTATGAAAAAGATTATAAAGAATATGTATCTCAATTAGAAACTTTATATAATGAACAAAAGAAAGTGGAAAACAATAATTTTACAGACAATAATTTAGATATTTTAAAATCTTTTTTAGCTAATGATTTTATTCATGAATATAATAAGTTTTCTAGATTACAAAAAAGACGAATATTGTTGTCTGTAATTGATTATATAACCCTTGATAAAGATTATAATATGAAAATATGTTTTATCTAATTTTATATGGTACTTTTTTTCTTTGTCAGAAGATAACAGAGATGTTATTTATGGAGTTATAAAAAACTGTTTTAAAGAGCCTGTTTGTAATGCTGTTGTTAAATTAACTGAAATTGTTTGTGATTGTGGTAAAGAAGAGAGAAGACCTATTGGTCATACTTTTACAGATAAAGATGGAGAATTTGTTTTTGGACCTCTTTGTCCTGATAGACATTATGCAATTCAAATTTGGGCTAATACTACTAAAAAAATTAAAGTTTGTGCTAAGTGTCATCATGAAGGAAAATGCTTAAAAGGTGAAAAATGTGAGAAATGTGATTGCTATATAGATAATAAAAAACCTTGTCATAAAGAGGATAAATGTGAAGATTATAAAGATGAATGTTGTGAATAAAAAAATGGGGCTGTAAAAAAAGTCCCAACAAAAAATGAGTGAAAAATTTTCACTCATT
>CAOSZT010000132.1 GCA_948528155.1 uncultured Clostridia bacterium
GAAAGGTATGTATAATATATCAATTTTAATTGATGATTATATTATACAAGGTAAACAATGGAAAAAATTATAAAAATAATAGCAGAAGAATTAAGCATAAAAACAACACAAGTAGAAAATACAATAAAACTAATAGATGAAGGAAACACAATCCCATTTATAGCAAGATATAGAAAAGAAGTAACAGGAGGGCTAAGTGATGAAACACTAAGAACATTTGGAGAAAGACTAGCATATTTGAGAAACTTAGAAACAAGAAAAGAAGAAGTAATAAAATCAATAGATGAACAAGGAAAATTGACAGACGAAATATTACAATCAGTAGCCATAGCAAAAACATTATCAGAAGTAGAAGACATATATAGACCATACAAACAAAAGAAAAAAACAAGAGCAACAGTAGCAAAAGCAAAAGGACTAGAGCCATTAGCACAAATAATAATAGAACAAAAAGAAGAAAAGCCAATAATAGAAATAGCAAAACAATACATAAATATTGACAAACTATCAGAAGAAGACAAGAAAAACAAAGATAAAGTAGTAAACACAGAAGAAGAAGCAATACAAGGAGCTTTAGACATAATAGCAGAAGACATATCAGATAATGCAAAATACAGAAAAGAAATAAAAAGACAATGCTACAGAGAAGGACTAATACAAACAAAAGCAAAAGATGAAGAAACAAAATCAAATTATGAAATGTATTATGAATATAGTGAAGCAATAAAATACATACCAAGTCATAGAATATTGGCAATAAATAGAGGAGAAAAAGAAGAGTTCTTAAAAGTAAAACTAGAAAAACCACAAGACAAAATATTAATATACATAGAAAAAGACATAATAAAAGGTGAAACACAATATACAAAAATGCTAAAAGACACAATATTAGACAGTTTCCAAAGATTAATAGAACCATCAATAGATAGAGAAATACGATCAGACCTAACAGAAAAAGCAGAAGAGAAAGCAATAAAAGTATTTGGACAGAATTCAAAACAATTATTATTAGGGGCACCAATAAAAGGAAAAACAGTAATGGGGTTTGATCCAGCATATAGAACAGGGTGCAAAATAGCAGTAATTGATGAAACAGGAAAAGTTTTAGACTATACAACAGTATATCCAACAGAGCCTCAAAATGATACAGAAGGAGCAAAAAAAGAATTATTAAAATTAATAGAAAAACATGAAATAGATATGATAGCAATAGGAAATGGAACAGCATCAAGAGAATCAGAAATGTTTGTAGCAGAAATATTAAAGGAAACCAAAAGAGATGTACATTATGTAATAGTAAGTGAAGCAGGTGCATCTGTATATTCAGCTTCAAAACTTGCAACAGAAGAATATCCAGACATAAATGTATCAATAAGAGGAGCAATATCAATAGCAAGAAGACTACAAGACCCACTTGCAGAACTGGTAAAAATAGATCCAAAGGCAATAGGAGTAGGTCAATATCAACACGATGTAAATCAAAAAAGATTAGCAGAAAGCCTAACAGGAGTAGTCGAAGACAGTGTAAATAAGGTAGGAGTAGATGTAAACACAGCAACACCATCATTACTATCATATGTATCAGGAATAAACAACACAATAGCAAAAAACATTGTAAAATATAGAGATGAAAACGGAAAATTGAAAGAAAGAAAAGAACTACTAAAAGTACCGAAACTAGGAAAAGTAGCATTTGAACAGTGTGCAGGATTTTTAAGAATAATAGATGGAAAAAATCCATTAGAAATAACAGCAGTACACCCAGAAAGCTATGAAGCAACTGAAAAATTATTGGAAAAAATAGGATTTAATAAAGAAGACTTACGAGATAGAGAAAAAACGGATAATTTAAAACAAAAACTAAAAACAATAAATATAACAGAAACAGCAAAAGAATTAGAAATAGGGGAAATGACACTAACAGACATAATATCAGAACTAAGTAAACCAGGAAGAGACCCACGTGAAGATATGCCAAAACCAATATTACGTTCAGATGTATTAAAATTAGAAGATTTAAAAGAGGGGATGATTTTAACAGGAACAGTAAGAAATGTAATAGACTTTGGAGCATTTGTAGACATTGGAGTAAAATATGATGGACTTGTTCATATTTCTGAAATGAGTGACAAGTTTATAAAAAATCCTTCTGATTTAGTTTCAGTAGGCGATATTGTAAAAGTTAAAGTTATTAAAATTGATATGGAAAGAAAAAAAGTAGCACTTTCTATGAAGGTTTAGAAAATAGGATAAAATGGAGCATATAATAATGATAAAGAAAATTGAATTAAAAGATTTAGAAGAAGTATTTGAATTATTAAATGAGCTATATGAATATAAAATAGAATTATATATTTACTGAAAAGTATAAAGCTATTTTAAAAGATGATAATTTTTATGCAATAGTTTCAGTAGAAGATGAGAAAATAGTAGGAGTACTTACTTCACGAATAATAAATAGATTAGCAAGGAAAAAGAATATACTTTTTATAGATGATTTAATTGTAAACGAGACATTTAGAAAAAAAGGTATAGGAAAATTATTAATAGAAAAAGCTACACAATATGCAATAAGTAAAGATTCATTAGAATTAACAAGTCTTATTGAAAATACAAATGCACACAGATTTTATGAAAATAATGGTTTTAAGAAAGGTCAATATAGATTTAAAAAGCACCTAAATTAAACTGCCAAAAGGGATGTATCCCTTTTGGCAGTTTATACATATTTTTCCTGAATTTCTCTAATATCCTCAAAATGATTCTCCAAAATATCCAAAAAAACATCAGTTAAATCAGGATCAAACTGAGACCCCCTACATCTATTAAATTCACTAATAACAGTATCCAAAGACAACGAATTCCTATACACTCTCTTAGAAGTCATAGCATCAAAACTATCAGCAATAGCAGCTATTCTAGCCAAATAAGGAATGTCATTACCAGCTAATCTAGCAGGATAACCAGTACCATCAAATTTTTCATGATGATGTTTAACAATAGGAATAATATCCTTAAAAATAGTAGCAGTAGACAAAATATGAACACCAATAGAAGGATGATTTTTAATTTCAGAATACTCATCATCAGTAAGCTTTGCATTTTTTTGAAGAATAGCATCAGGAACACCTATTTTACCAATGTCGTGAAAAATCCCACCTAATTGCAATATTTTTAAGTCTTCATCAGACAAATTAAGTTTTTTACCAATTAAAACAGAATACTCAGAAACTCTATCAGAATGCCCCCTTGTATAAGGATCTTTAGCCTCAACAGTATATCTTAAAGTTTGAATACTTTCCAAATAAGCATTTTCCAATTTATCATAAGTATCAGACAACTGAGAATTAATCTTCTTAATCTCATTCATTTGAGCAATAGACTTAATACCAGACTCAATTAACAAAAGAAGCTGGTCAAACTTATCACTCTTTTCACAATACCCCTGAATATCTAATCTTCTAATAGTTTCAAGAGGAGGAGCCAAATCCTTATGCCCAGTTAATAATAAAATGTATAGTTCTTTATTAAACTTTCTAATTTCCTCAACAACTTGATCACCATGAAAAGGAGTCATAATGAAATCTAAAATCATTAAATCAAAATGTTCATTTTTAACTCTTTCAATAGCCTCTTGTGGGTCAGTAACACCAATAAAATTATATCCAGACCTTTTTAAAAAGATTGATAATGAATCAATAATTCCTTCTTCATCATCAACAGCTATAATCTTATAATTGCTATTTTCGTTATTTTCAATATTTTGTAGCCCTTTTCTCATACAAATACCTCATATTATTTTTTCAATATTATATTAGTAAAATTAACAAAAAGCAAGTTCTTTTTTCAAAATTCAAAGAAAATTCGTTATTACTATGAAATTCATTTAATTGATCCAAATTTGAAATAAATGAAAATTAAATCAAAGACAATAATTTTAAATTGATTATATATAAAACATTAATTATTGAACACATAATATTTACATTAATTTGGATATAGAAGAAAAGATTTAGTCATAAAATCAACCTCAATTATTAACAAAAAAGTTAATAATTGAGGTAACTACATAAATTTATACTAGTTATATTTTATCTATCAATATATATAAATTTATCAAACTAAAAAATTACAAAGGAAGTACAATTGTAAAAGTAGTGCCTTTTCCAACTTCAGAGTCAACAAGAATATTCCCATTAAAATGAGCCCTAATAGTCGAATAAGACATATATAAACCAAGTCCAGTACCATTTTTGCCCTTAGTAGTAATCATTTCCTTAAACAACTTATTTTTAACTATATCAGGCAAACCACAAGCATAATCTTTAATAGAAATAAGCAAATCATTATCATTTTTCTCTACAATTAAATCAATATTTTGATCAGTTTTTCCATTATAAGCTTGAATAGAATTAGAAATCATATTATTAATAATTTGAACCAAACTATTAACATCACCATGTATTATGATATTTTCATCAGCCTTCATTAAAACTTTTAAGTAAACAATAGAATTTTTTAATTCATGTTTCATTAAAATATCAACTCTTTTCAATAATTCTGTAATTGTAAAAGAAACATCTTCATCATTTGCGAAATTAACAGCTTGACCTTTAACAGCAGTAATAACATCTGACATATATTCTGTATGAATTTTTATCTTAGAGACCCAAGTAGACATATCAGTAGCAATTTCATGATGGTCCATACTATTTACTTCTGGGTCATCAATAGAAGAATCATATTCTTTAATCAAATCGGATAATCCTTCAGTAGCTCCAGAAATAGACATAATAGGAGTCTTTAAATTATGAGCAATACCACCAATTAATTGACCTAAAGAAGCTAAACGTTCTTTTTCCATTAAAGTTTCTTGATTATCATGAAGTTGATTTAAATGATTTATTGTTAATGCCTGTATATTGTTATACTCTTTTATCAAATCACCTATTTCATCAACAGAAGTAATATATAACTTTTTATCAGAAAAATTTTGGTTATTATTTGATATATCTTTTAAAGATTTTGTAACTTCTTTTATATGTTTAGATATTTCACTTGCAAAAGTATATAAAATAATACCACAAACAATTCCAAGACCTAATAACAATAAAGTAATATAAAGAATTGTTTCATTTGAATATATTATATAATTGGCTCCTAAAAAATAGGACTGACCATTTTGCAAATTAATAGGATATAAAATTCCTTGACCAGAAGTACCATAAAAATCATAAACTACAAAATTATTCTTTTCAGAAAGCTCAGAAGCATATTTCTTAAAAAAGTCACTCAATTTGCCACTTTGATGTATAACATTAAAGTCTTTATCTAGTATAAATAATATATTTTTGTCATTACTTAATTCAACTTTCCTTAATAAGTCAATTAAATCACTTTCATTTAATAAAGAAGTATTTTCTGTTATTGCTTTAAATTGATTGTTATAAAAATTAGATAATAAAATAGCATTATTTTTCTCATAAATTGATGAAACTGCAAGATATGTAAAAACTATACAAACAGCCATTATAGGTATTATCTGAAGTAATAATTTTTCAACAATTGTATTTCTTCTAACGTTTGGATATGAAATATTTTCTAAACTAATTAATATCTTAGACAGAACATTTCTAATGTAAGTATTTGTAATGGAAATGGTAGTTGTAGATAATATAAAAATTACTAACATCAGTTTAAAATCTGAGGATGTTAAATAAGATGTTTGCATAAATAAAACACAAATAGAAAGAAGCAATGGTATAATAATAAATATTACTAATATTCTATTTGGTAGACTTAAACATACTTTTTTTATGTAGTCTATTTTTATTTTATATTTATTTTTATTTTCCATATAAATTGGATAATTATCAATATCTTTTAGAATAAAGAATAAAAATACATCTACAACTATAATTAAACTGATACCAATTAATAAAATTTGTTGATAATAATATAATCCACCAGAAACTTGTTTATCAAATTCAGTATTAATTGTGTCAGGACCATAATTTAATAGACCAGGAATTATAAAGTATAATAATACACATGCTACTGCGATTGCAATTGAATATGTAAGGATTATTTTTAATTTTACTTTTACTTTCTTTTGTGTGTCCATAATAAACTCCTTTTTGTGATATTTATATGAATAAATATGTATAAATAATTAAAAATATTAGTATTTT
>CAOSZT010000133.1 GCA_948528155.1 uncultured Clostridia bacterium
GAAAAAATATATGGAGGTTTCTATGATCAAAGAATTGATAATCTCTTTACTTATAATAATTTTTATTTTTATAGGAAATACTATTACAGACAAATATACAAAAAATTCAATAGAAGAAATATCAAAAGGGCTAACAGAATTAAGAGAAGAATTGATGAAAGAAGAAAATGAAATTAATTTTGACATAGCAAAACAAAAAATTGAAAAAATTCATCAAGATTGGGATATAAAATATGAAAAATTAGCATATTATATTGAACATGATGAGCTAGAAAAAGTGGAAACAGAGTTAACAGGATTGAGAGGATATATACAAAATGAAGAGCCTTCAGAAACTATCCCAGAACTTGATAAAATTATCTTTATATTAGAACATATTAAAGACAAAAGTGCATTTAATTTAAAAAATATTTTTTAACTACACAATTTTACAACTAAAAAATCATTGAAATATAAAGTATTTCAATGATTTTTATTAATATCAATCTATTTACAACAATCACTAATTTTGGCATATTTTTTAAGTTTTTCGTAAACCAAATAATTGACAGTTCCAGCAGGAAAATGATCATCTTTATCCTTCTTACCAGCAGGAACACCAGTCAAAATTTCAATTCCTTCTTCAATAGTAGAAATAGCATAAATATGGAACAAACCATTTTTAACACTATCAATAATTTCATCACAAAGTTGTAAATTATCAACATTTTGAACAGGAATCATAACACCATGAGATCCATCTAAACCTCTCATTTTACAAATTTGAAAATAACCTTCAATTTTTTCATTAACACCACCAATTGGCTGAATTTTACCTTTTTGATTAACAGACCCCGTAACAGCAATAGCTTGATTAATAGGAATTCCAGAAAGACTAGAAAGCAAACCATAAAGTTCTGTACTAGAAGCACTATCACCATCAACACCATTATATAATTGCTCAAAACAAATACTAGCAGTCAAAGATAAAGGAATATCTTGAGCAAACATTTCACCCAAATAACCAGTTAAAATCAAAACACCCTTTGAATGAGTAGAGCCAGAAAGTTCAACTTCTCTTTCAATATTAACAATACCATTTTTACCAGTATAAGTATTAACAGTTATTTTGGCAGGTTTTCCAAAAGAATAATCACCAGTAGTCATAACAGTTAAACCATTTAAAGTACCAACTGCAAAACCTGAAGTATCTATTAATAATGAATTATCTTTTATCATTTCCATATATTTAGAATCATATTTTTTAATTCTTTCTATTCTTTCAATCAAAGCCTTATCAACAAATTCTTTTGTTACAACTTTTGACCTAGAAATTTTAGCCCAAGTTGCAGCCTCACCAGTAACCTGTATTAAATCATTAAAACGAGTAGACAATTTTTTATGACTACCAGCAAGTTTAGAAGCATATTCAATAATTCTTGCCATAGCAGTTTTATCTAAATGAGGAAGTTGCTCTGATTCACAAAAACCATGAATAATAGAAGCAAGTTTATTTGCATTTTCTTTAGTAAAAGGAGCATCATCCTCAAATTCAACCTTTATTTTAAATAATTTTCTAAAATCAGAATCCATTGCTAAAAGAGTTTGATAAATATTACTACTACCAACTAAAATAACCTTTAAATCAAGAGGAATAGGCTCAGGCTTTAAAGAAACCATAACCATAGCAGCACGTTGCTCAGAAGCATTTTCAATACTAATTTCTTTTACCCTTAAAGCCTTTTTCAAAGCCTCATAACATAAACTATTTTGTAACAAATCTTTAGCCTGAAAAATAATATAACCACCATTAGCTTGATGTAAAAGACCAGGCTTTAACATAGTATGATCTGTTTTTAAAGATCCATAATAATTCTCATATTCAAGTGAACCAAAAATATTATGATATGAATAATTTGAATCCATAATTACAGGTGCACCTTCACGATTAGAATTATCAATAAATAGATTAACTCTATAATTTAAAGAAGGATCTTGCTTTTTATTTACAGGATTTACTTGTTGTTGCTGTTGCTCAACTTTATCTTCATTAAGGAAATAAGAAACATTTTTCAAAACATCTTTTTTTACATCATTTAAAAATTTTGTAATTTTCTTATTTCTTTTAAATTTTGACTTCAGATAATTAATATGAACATTAATAGTAAGTAAAGCAATATTTGACTGCCATTCAGAAATTTTCTTATCAGACTGTCTTTCTATATTTTTTATTTTTTCAATAGTATCCATTATTTGAGATTGAACAATAGTAGACTTTTCCTCATAATCTTGCTTTACAGAAAAATCCAATTTGTCAAACTCTTCTTCATCAATAGCTTTACCATTAACAACAGGCATCATATAAATACCATTTTGAGAAGATTTTACTTGAAAATTATATTTAGAAGCATCTTCATTTAATTTATCTAATAAATTAGAACGTTTTTCTTCAAATTCTTGTTTTATTAATGCTTTTTCCTTTTCAAAATCATCAGCATTAAAAGTTTTTTTAATATCTTTTTTTATCTCTAAAATAAATCCATCCATTGAAGCTTTAAATTCTTTTCCTTGTCCAGCAGGTAAAGAAACTGCTATTGGCTCATTTGGATTTTCAAAATTATAAATATAGCACCAATCAGAAGGAACTTTTTTCTTTTTTGAAATTATATCTAAATAATTTTTTGTGTACATGGTTTTACCTACACCACTAGGACCTTCAAGATATAGATTATAACCTTTTACATCTACTTGTAAACCAAATTCTAGTGCTTTTATACCTCTTTCTTGACCTATTCCTGTAGTTATATTTGGTACTTCTGCTGTTGTATCAAAATTAAATAAATTAGTGTTACATGACATTTTTAAATCTTTAAAATTTAATTCATTTTTGTTTTTCATTAGTTTTCCTCCAATTTTTTTTCTTATAGTGTTTCCATTTTTATTATTATTTATTTATTAATGTTATTTTATATTAGTTATTGAAATTTGTAAAGATTTGTAGAAAAAATTAAAGTAAAAATATTATATTTTGATTGATTTTTATGTAAACATGTAGTATAATTATATTGTAACAATCAAAATGTAGAAAGACCTATTAACTATATCAAAATAGGCAGAAAGGGCTTTTTTATGGGAAAAAATGAATTTTGCGAAAAATGCAAGGGAAGATTCTACCACTCTGAAGAGAAAGAAAGACAAACCAGAGTAGCAAAGGAGTTTAAAGTAATTCCAAAATTCTGCATAAAGAATGATGAATGTCCTTATCTAACTCAAGAGAAATAAGCAAAATGGGTGTATCACAATAAAGTGATATACCCACTTTCTTTATTAATCCATTATTTTAAATCTTTACAACCAATTTATCAAACTTAGAGCAAACATATCTCTGAAGTTTCTCCATAAAAACCTCTGGCTCAATTTCCTTTTTAGCTACCATATCTAATCCTTTTTCCCAGCTAGCAGTAAGTTTAGGATTTAGCATATCAGGCATAGAACAATAAACAATATCATAAATAATCTCTCCTTTATTAGAAGGAGTAACAATTTGAGTTTTCTTATTAATCTCAATATATCTAATCTTTTCCAACTTTTCGATAATCCCACCTCTAGTAGCACTAGTACCAATACCAGCACCTTTAATCTGTTCACGAAGTTCCTCATCTTCAATTAACTTACCAGCATTCTCCATAGCAAGAATTAAAGACCCAGAATTATATCTAGGAGGAGGAGAAGTTTCGGCTGATTTTATCTCATAATTCTTAACAGGTAATTTTTGTCCCTTTTTTAAACTCTTTAATATATCTAAACTATGTTCTTCTGTTTTTTCTAAACTTTTTTCAGTGTCTGCAGAAACTTGTTTTTGATCATTTGACCTTGCAATTTCCAAATATCCTTGATTTAAACACACTTTTCCATTCGCATAAAAAGTTTCATTATCAATATTAATACACACTTGTATTTTACTATATTCAGCAGGTGGATAAAAAATTGCCAAAAACCTTTTTACTATAAGTTTATAAATCTGTTTTTGCAACTCTGGCAATTTATCAAAATTCTCAAAACCTTGACCTGTTGGTATAATTGCATAATGATCAGTAATTTTACTATCATTAACATATTTTGTTTTAGACAAATTATTAGTTGGATATTTTTCATCAATCATTTTTTTTATATATCCCTGAACTTCCACATCTTTATATAACTTAGCAATACCATTCAAATTTTTAGAAATCTCTTTAGCAACAGCAGTTGACAACACTCTTGCATCAGTTCTTGGATAAGTAACTAATTTTTTTTCATACAAATTTTGAATAATATCCAAAGTTTCATCAGGCTTTATTTTAAACCTCTTTGTACACTCATTTTGAATCTCTGCTAAATTAAACAACAAAGGAGCATTTTCTTTTTGTTTCGACTTTTTAAGCTCTGTAATTACTGCATCTTTTCCTTCAAGTGAAACTATAAAATCTTTTGCATTTTTTTCCTCTTTAAAACCAGTTTCATTATACAATAAATGAGACTCAAACAATTTTGACTTTTCATTAACTTTCCATTCAGCCTTAAAAGCTGTATTTTCTTCTCCAAATTCTCCAACTATCTTATAATACTTAGTCTTAACAAAATTTCTAATTTCTCTCTCCCTAGAAACAATCATACCTAAAACACAAGTCATAACTCTACCAACTGAAATTGAAGCTTTATCTTCATTTATTTTACTTGCTAAATTCCTACCTTGTGTAATTGACAACAACCTAGAAAAATTAATACCAATCAAATAATCCTCCTTTGCCCTCAAATAAGCACTATCAGACAAACTATCATATTCTGATTGATCTTTAGCCTCTCTAATCCCTCTTAAAATTTCCTCTTCAGTTTGAGAATCAATCCACACTCTTTTTCTCTTAATATTAGGACTTGGATTAACCATCATCAAAACTAATCTTTGAATATATTCTCCTTCTCTTCCAGAGTCGCCTGCATTATAAATTTCATCTATATCTGTTCTATTCATTAAACTTTGAACAATATTAAATTGATTTTGAACATTTGGTATTATCTCATACTTCCACTCTTTAGGAATAAAAGGAAGTGTATCTAATCTCCACCATTTTAACTTTTCATCATATTTATCTGGATAACTCATAGTAACTAAATGACCTACACACCAAGTTATAATCCACTCATCTGACTCTAAATATCCATTTTTTCTATTTGTATTAATTTTTAATGCCTTTGCAAACTCCATTGCTACTGACGGCTTTTCCGTTATTAATAATTTTTTGCCCATTATAATCATCCTTTTTATATTGTTCTAATTTTATCTTTTAAATATCTTTTAGCTTTTTCAAATATTTCATTATATCTTTTCATTGTTTCTTCATTATTAAAAACATGTCTTTTATATAATTTATCAAGATAATTATTTTTTCTATAATCTCTAAACATTGATTAAAATTGAAGTCATATATATAAGCAAAATGACTTACAAGAAAATCAGCACTTGTTTCTCTTTTTTGATAATTTATATATCCATCTTCCATAAATTCTCTATAAATTTCATCTGTTATTTTATCATTTGACAAATCTGGCTTTTCCCATATAGCATTTTTATCGCCAATTGTAAGAACATAAAATATATCTGTTTTATCTGCATCTCTTATTATTTTTGCATGCAACATCTGTTTTTCTGTTAATACATTATCTATTTCACCCTTATTATGATTTAAAATTGCTAACTTTATTATATCATCATATTTATTATCATTTACAAAATCTCTAATAAGACCATCTTCAAATAATACCTTTACTCCATATTTTCCATGATTTATACTATCTTTATCCACAAATGTATGAAATTTTCTTATCTGCTCAAATCTTCCTATATCATGTAACAAACCTATTAATTCTGCAAGTTCAACATCTTCTTGACATAAATTCAAATTTTCTGCTAATCTTCTAGAGATTTGTGAAACTCTTTCTATATGTGATATTTTCATTTTAACTTTTTCATCTTCTGGATTATAATTTTTTACATATTCTTTAAATACTTTTTTAGCATTTTTTAAATCTATCATTATTTTCACCTTGTATAATATAATCATCAATTAAAATTGATATATTATACATACCTTTCTCC
>CAOSZT010000134.1:0-4610 GCA_948528155.1 uncultured Clostridia bacterium
TAAAGCTAAACATACTATAAAATAAATTACAATAAATATACCTTTTACTATTTGCATTTATTTTTCCTCCCTGATGGATTTAATTATTCATTATTATCTATTATATTATATAATGGATCTAAATTAAATCCTAATGTTTGTTTATTTTGTATTTGATTTTGTTGTACTATTTGGTTTTCTAAATTCATTAGATCAATTTCTTCTTTATATCCAAAATCATCAAATTCAAATTTCATTTTATTGCCTCCATGGTTTTTAGTTAATGTTTTATTTAGAATTTTTATTTTTTATCTCTTATATTTTTAATAGTGTTTTTTACTTTCTATTTTACTTCTTTACATTTTACTATAACTCTTTGTTTACTGTCATCTGTACAAGTAATTATTGTTAGTTCTTTCTTTCCTCCTGTTAACTGTGTTGTGTCTCTTGTATCTTCTGGGTTAACTGTATGTTTATCATAAACTTCATATGTAAGTGTTCTACCTGTTAAATCTGTTAGATTCACTTTATCTCCAACTACTAAAGTTGGTACTTTACTGAAAAATCTAGAATTTCTATAGTTATGTCCTACTATACAGAAGTTTCCTACTTCGTTTGGTTCACCTCCATGATATTTACAAGGTGAATCTTTTAATAATGCTTCTATTTCTTCTAAACTTCCTGTTAAACCTTGAAGGACTGTGTAATTTAGATTTATTTTTGGTATTTCAATTGTTGCTATTATTTTATATTGGTATCCACTTGCTGTTGTTTTTATTTCTGCTTGTTGATTAATTTCTGCTATACTAGGTACTTTATTTTCTTTTATTGCTGATGGATCATAATCATCTACTGTTCCATCTAATACTACTAATAGTATGTCATCTTTTGCTATTGTTGTGTCTTCTATAACTGGTGGTGTCGCTAATACATCATTCATTTCTGTTAATAGTTGTTTGGCTGTTTCTTCTCCTTTATTTCTGTCATATTCTGCATATATGTATAAAGATGTTAGAATACATACTAAAAATATTGATATTATAAAGTCAAATTTATATATTTTCTTTTTTCTTTTTAATTCAGGTGTTATATATAGTTTTTTTGTTACTAATATTTGATTCATTCTAACCTCCTAAAATTTTTTTCTCTTTTGCCCTTTATATTATAACACATATATTGACGTTTTTAAATATTTTTTTACAAATTTTCTGAAATTTTTTTATATTGTTCTATTGTTAGTTCTTCTGGTCTTATATTTTCTGATATTTCTAACTTTTTTAAAATTTCTATTCCCTGTTGTTTGCTTTTAAATATTTTATTATTTGCTAATGAATTTAATAATGTCTTTCTTTTTTGCATAAATGCACATTTTATTACTTGGAACATTTTTTCTTTGTTTTGTACATTAACTGCTGGTTTTTTTCTTATATTTAATTTTATAACTTTTGATGTAACTTCTGGCTCTGGTATAAATGATGAATTTGGTACTTCTAATATATCCTCAGAACTTGCATAATAATATACTGAATATGTTATTGCTCCTGTATTTTTTTGGCTTGGAGTTGCAATTAGTCTATCTGCAACTTCTTTTTGTATCATTACTGTTATACTTTCTAATTCTAGCTCTTCTTCTAGTAATTTCATTATAATTGGTGTTGTTATATAGTATGGTAAGTTTGCTACTATTTTTACATTTTTTATTTTTCCTTTTTCTTGTTCTGTTTTTATTATATTTTTTAAGTCTACTTTTAGTACATCTTTGTTTATTATTTCAATATTTTTGTATAATGAAAATCTGTCTTCTAATATTTTTATCATTTTCATGTCTAATTCTATACATATCACTTTTTCTGCTTGGTCTAGTAAATATTTCGTTAGTGTTCCTAGTCCTGGTCCAATTTCTATAACTAAGTCTTCTTTGCTTATTTGACTGCTTTTTATTATCTGTTTTACTACTTCTTCGTTTATTAGGAAGTTTTGTCCTAAATTTTTATTGGCTTTTATGTTGTATTTTTTCATTATGTTTTTGGTTTCTTGTAAAATTGTTTCCATTTTTTCTCCTCTTTTTTGTTTTTTCTTATTATATCAAACTTTTTTTCTTTTTCAAGTTGATTTTGAGATGTTAATATTTAACTAAAATAATTTTATAATTTCTTTTGTTATTTTTTATTTTTCTTTTTAATACTAAAATCTAATGCAAAAAGATACTGTGATAAAAATTACATAATATGACAAAATAATTTTTAAATAAAATACACTATATAGTAAAATATCCTTGATATTAATAAAAAGGAAAATATAAATTATGAAATATACAAAAGATTTTAAAAAATTATGTTTACCTGACTTTTTTAAGTTTGGAATAGAATTAGAAGCTTTCAATGTTAAAACTAAAGGAATTAACAGTTTATATACAGGTGAAAGTGCAAAATATATAAATGATAGAAATTGGCATATGGCAACCAAGAGTGAAGAGTCTCTTGTTGGTAAGGGTGGAGCTGAATTGGTTTCTCCTATATTAAAAGATACTCAATCTGATTGGCAAAGTATAATTGAAATTTGTGAACAAATAAAAAAATATCCTCGGAAATAAAGGAGATAAAGTTGTAGCTGATAGTAAATGTGGTCTTCATATTCATTTTGATGCTGAATGTTTAGCAAATGATCCTAAAAAAATGAAAAATTTTTTAAGACTTTATGCAGAATCAGAAGAGATATTATATAAAATGTGTAATGACAAAAATAATGCTATTAGAAAAAATGCTATAAATAAAGATTTTAAAGGAATTACTCATTTAATTTCAGCAACTTGGAGAAATGGAATGGCTGCACCTTCTGGAAAGAAGATATTAAAACATATCAATGATGGTACATTAAATGTATCTTATAAAAAATTTGGAAAATTAAGAATGTTTGCTAGTAAATATAAATTAGATGAAAGAAGATATAGTGGTTTAAATTTAACTAATATTGGTAATAGTAAAAAAAATACTATTGAATTTAGAATGGCAAATGGAACATTAAATCCAGAAGTTATAAAACAAAATGTATTTTTATATGCTTCTTTGATAAACACTGCTATACAAATGACAGATAATCCTTTAATTTATAATGGAAAATTGACTGAATTTTATAAAACTGATGTTACAGAAGAGCAAAAAGTTAATAATTTTTTGAATTTAATTATGGATTATCCAGAAGATAGACAAATATTTTTTGATAGATGGCAATCAGTAAAAAATGATAAAGTATTTGAAAATAATTATAAAAAGGGTTTTGCACAAAATAGATTTCAAAGAGAACAATTTAAAAAAATAACTGAAAGAACTCCTATAACTTTAATTAAACAAGCCTATTCATATATAAATCAAATGTTATCAAAGACAAGTGAAAAAGGAGATGTTTTTTATGATATATAATATGTATACAAATGCTTTTACAGAAGTCTATTATATTTTGCAAAATACAGATGAAAGTCTATTGAATAAAATTCCTAATAAATTTATTCAGTTTATTCAAAATAATATGAATAGAGATTATAATGTTGAAATAAAAAAAGATTTTCCTATAGATAAACAGCCTTTATTAAAAGAAACTGAGGCTATTTTATCATTAATATATAGAAGTTATTGGGCTACTAGTGATGAAAAACTTGAATTTGCTAATAAAGATAAACAGGAATTTCTTGAAGGAAATAAAAATCAAAATTTGAAAGATATATATGAGGTATTTGAAAATAGAAAAAATATTAATAATATTACTATTAATAATAATTTAATGGTAATTCCTAAAGAAAATTTTATGAAAAGACTATTGAATAAAATAAAAAGGGCTTTTATACATTTTTAGTTTTATAAAAGCTCTTTTTTAGTTTAACTACTTTTATATTATTCATCAATTTTTTTACCAAATATAGATCTTGCTATCCCACCAACTACTGGTAATTCTGGATCTTCTTCTTTGTTTGCTTTTACTATTCCAATAATTACACATACTGCATATAGTCCATATATCATTTTTGAAAAGAATGGAATGTAAATAGGTATAAATCTGTATACTCCAACAATTATCATATATCCTATTCCTATTACAATGGCTTGTGCTGCATGTATTTTTGTGTTTCTTTCATTGTCTTTTATTCCAAATAGTACTATTAGCCCTCCAATCCATGTAAATATGTATGCTAAAATACATTTTCCTTTTTCACTCATTTTAAACATCTCCTTCCTTTAAAAATATATTTGTACCAACTATATAAATAACATATAATTGTTAAAGGAAAAACTATTATTACTTTGTGGTTTAATTGATATGCTGTGCTAAAATTGAAATGTATTAGATTTAAAAATGCTCTTGTCATTCCACAGTTCCAACATTGTTCTCCTGTTATAATTTTGTAGATACAAATATTATTTAATATCCCTAGATTTAATGGAATATTATATAGTAACACTAATATTATTATATTTAAAAATATGAAAATTTTAATTTTAGTTACTTTTGATGTAATTGTCATCTTTATCTTTAAAATTTCCTGTTGCAATTGTAACAACATCTATTAGTGTCCATATTCCACAACCACCAAATGTTATTAATTTTAAAATTCCTGTTCCTATTTTTCCAACATAAAA
>CAOSZT010000134.1:4620-6074 GCA_948528155.1 uncultured Clostridia bacterium
TGTCTACTCCTAAGCTACCTAAAAATAAACTTAATAAAAGTGTTACTAACCAATCTTTATCACTTTGCATAATTAAAACCTCCTTTTTTTGTTCTTTTATTTTTCATTTTTTTATTATGTTTAATTTATATTATAAAATTACTAATTACTATTAGATTTATCAATAATAAAATTTCTTCTTTAATAGAATAGCGAAAGTATTTCTTACTTCCTATTATATGTTTTATATTCCTCTTAATCTTCTATATTTTATATAAATAATTGTAGAAATACTTGTTAATAAAACAATTATAAAAGTCAATCTAAAACTTATACCTGCTTGTGGTAATTTTCCTGTTGATTTAGTTGTATCATCATTTTTTCCACTTGTACTGCTATTAGGTTTTGTGTTATTTGTATTGTTATTTCCTGTATTACTATTTTGATTATTAGTGCTTCCTTCTTTAGCAACTGTAACTGTACATGTTGCTTTTTTGTTTCCATCTTGTGATGTTGCTGTAATTATTGTTGAGCCTATTTTCTTGGGTGTTACTTTTCCTGTATTGTCAACTGTTGCAACTGTTTCATCACTTGAACTCCATGTTATAATTTTGTTTGTAGCATTTGTTGGATTATATGTTGGTGTAAGTGTTAATGTTTTACCCATTTCAACTGTTGCTGTTTTTGGTAATGACATTCCTTCTAATGCAATATCTGGTTGTAAATTGTCAACTAATATGTATCCATATATATCTTTTAAATTATTTCCAGAAAAATATACCCACATATAATATAATCCATTATCAGGTACTGATATATTACTTTGTGTATTTCCATAGCCATTCATTCCATCGCTACTATGTTCATTCCAATAATTCCAACTAGACCAATTAGAATTTGGTGTTGTAGTTTTTAACATAGTTTGTAGTTTCATAACATTTTCACCTTTAGTTTTTATTTCTTTATATTTGTTTATTATATTTGGGTCTGTTATTTTTTCATATTGGTAATATGCTTCGCTATTTGAAGCATTTCTTAGTGCAATATTAATACCATTGCTTTTAGATAATCCAAATTCTTTACCATTAGGTATTACAGTATAATTAGTAACTTGTAGATATGGAATTTTTAAGTCAACAGAGTATGTCTGTAATATTGTTTTATTTTCTGTTTTATCTTTTATAGTAATGTAGCCTGTATCAACAACATTTATAATATCTCTTAAATCTTTTGTACCTGTCATTATATCAACTACAGCTGTACTTGTAGTATTTTCTGTTATTTGATGCCAAGTTCCTACTTCATCTGCTTTTGTTTTTGTAAGCCCAAATTCATATTGGTGTGTTGTATCTAAAGTTAGTCCTTTAAATGTAAATTTCATGCTTCCATTATTTGAATATACATCTCTTATAACTTCTATTTCTGCTGCTTTTGAAATATTAAATATACAGATTAATATTATACTTATTAATATA
>CAOSZT010000135.1 GCA_948528155.1 uncultured Clostridia bacterium
TAAATATAAAAGTGGCAGAGATTATAGTAATTTTGATTGGACAAGTTTATATGCGAATAACTTTTAAGAATTATCTTTACATTAAAAATATTATTTTGAAGGATTAAAATATGGAATAAAATTAAAAGAAGAATTGAAAACCAATATAGATTTATTAATTTATATTAGTTCTTTTCTAGCAAAAAATGAGACATCTATTTGACATCGCTATAATGAAAGCGTATACCGATAAAAGCCACGCTTTTAGGCAGTTGTGTGGGTTCGAGACGTCGCCCTGATCCTGCAAAATGCTGTAGCTGTTAAAATACTTGTTTTGAATGACAATTATATAGAAAAACAGGGGATAATTTTAGTAAATTGTCCCCTGTTTCTAGATAACCGCTTCTTATCTTAGCTTCAGTTGTTTTCATTGGATTGTTTTTGTTTCTTTCTCTCTTGCAACCATCTTACAATATCTTTATCTTTGCCGAAAAGTCGAGCAATCATCACTACCAAGAAGAATATAATCACAACAAAAAGATATACAACTATAAAAACAACTGCTATTGCTATGAAAATTAACACTAGCGGTATGCCTATGGCAATTGCCAAGACACTATAGAGAAAACAGTATAGTATTTTTCTTGCTGTCAATTCACCCTGCAACCGTAGATATTTTAATATGATTGCATAGTCTTTAGTTCGTAGTGCTTGTAATAAAAGTCTCATGTTTTTTCTCCTTTCAAATTAAGATATATCTTTATTATATCATATTTTTATGTAAAATGCTAGATTTCTAGTGTTATTTTTGTAATGCCAAATATTTTTTAGAATTTATAGATTTTTGAAAGAAAAAATGATATAATAATATCATAAATTTATTATGGAGGTAATCAATATGTCTATAGAAAAACAAAAATTATATAATGAAATTGAAACATTACCAGAAGAACTTACGAATCAAGTCATTAATTTTATTGAATATTTAAAAATATCATATATAGATACAGAAGCACCAGATAGTATAACAATAAAAAGTAAAAAAGATTTAAAAGAGAAGTTACAAAAAGGACTAGATGATATAAAAGCAAATAAAGTATATTCTTTAGATGAAGCTTTTTCTAAAATAGATAATATGTAAAAGACTGGAGCAAATGTTATGAAAAAATATATAGTAGAAATTTCAGAAACTGCTGAACAAGATTTAGAAAATATTATTTCATATCTTCGATATAATCTAGCAGGAGATATTATAGCAGACAAATACAAACTTTTATTTAAACAAAAGTTGAAAGATTTAGAAAATGTAGCAAGAAGTATGCTTATTTTAAATGAAGAGTTGACAGGGCATAAAAATATTAGAAAAATCAATGTAAGAAATTATATAATATTTTATATAGTTGATGAAGAAAATTCTAAAGTATTAGTATTAAGAATCGGTCATGCTTTTATGGATTGGGAAAAATATTTAAAAGACGAATAATTTAATAATAAGATTATATAAGTAGCTATATCAATAGTTACTTTTTATTATATGTGTAAGTTTATCTTTATTGCTAAATTTATAAAAAGAATAAAATATTAAACAAAAAAATATAAATTTTCAAAAAATGCAACATTTAATGGGAAAAAATGTGTTTATATATATGAAAGATTTTATTAAAAATACCCATTTAATAAAAATTTTGTGTTCTTAATATATAGAGAGGAGTGATGCATTTGAAAAATAATAAAATCAAAGTATTAGAATTTTGCTAAAGTAATTTTTAGACAAAAGAGAAATTTATAAATCTCTTTTGCATAATATTTAGAGAGAAATATTATGAGGGAGTTAATAAAATGCAAATTACTTCTAACGAAATCTCTAATACAAAATATATGCAAATTTATTTAACTAAAGACGAATTAGAAAAACAAGAAACAAAAGAAATAATTGAAAAATATAAAAAAGAAAAATATCATATATCTATTTTTATATCTGGAAAAGAGAATTATCCCGAAATTCTTGAAAAAATTATTGTGAAACAGGTGGAATTAAATTGTAATGTATGCTAACATACAGCAAATAGGCAATATCAGGTCATGTGAGGAGGAAAAAATGATGGTTGTAGGATATTGTAGATTGTCTAGAGATGAAGATAAAGAAAATTATGCAAGTATTGAAGAGCAAAAAAGAATTATTAAAGATTATGCTATTTCTCGTAATTGGATTATCGAAGACAAAGACTTCTACATAGATGACAATGTTTCGGGATATACCTTTAATAGACCTGAGTTTTCAAAAATGATGAATAAAGTACAAGAAGGAAATATTGATGTAGTTATAGCAAAAGATTTATCAAGAATTGGAAGAAATAATGGAAAAGTTTTGGTTCTTATAGATGAATTTAAAAATATGCAAAAAAATCTAATTCTAGTTTCAGAAATGGGAGGAACTTATGATGTTTTAAATGACAGAGATGATACAATTGGAATTACAACATGGTTTAATGAAAGATATGTAAAAGACTGCTCAAGAAAAACAAGAGACCATATGTATTCTAAACAAAAATCTGGAAGATTAGTAATGGGAAATTATTATGGTTATGTAAAAGATACAGAAGATGTTACAAAATTATATGTAGATGAAGAAATAAGACCAGTTATAAAACTAATATATAAATTATATATTGAAGATGGTTTAGGTAGAAAGAAAATTTGTGATATTTTGAATAGCAAATATGACTTCCCTACCCCCTCTTCCTATTATCAACAAAAACATTTAGAACGAGGAAGAATATACAAACATCCTGTTCAAAAATTATGGTCTACTTATATGATAAGTAATATTTTAAATAATGATATATATACAGGAACACTTAGAACTCATAAAAAGAAAACTGTTTCTATAAGAGGTAAAGCAATTAAGCTTCCTGAAGAAGAACATTTTATATTTGAAAATCATCATGAAGCAATCATTTCAAAAGAGACTTTTGAATTAGCACAAGAAATTCGAAAAAGAAAATCAAATTCTAAAACAACTTGTCGGAACAAGAAAAAAAAATTATGCTTTTTCAGGATTAGTCAAATGTGGTGATTGTGGATTTGGAGTAAGTCGGTATAACTATGAATCGAAAGCAAAAACAAAAAGGATATGAATGTTCCCAGTATAGAACTTATGGGAAAACAAGATGTAAGTGTCATGAAATAAAAGAAATTGATATAATTATTCATTTAAAAGAGTTTCTAAAATTTACAAGCCAAGAATATATTGATGAAATAACTAAAATAAAAATTGAGAAAAAAATTAATAATATACAAATTAATAAGGAAAAGATTAAATATGAACTTGAAACTTTAAAGGCAGAATATAAAGTATTATTAAATCAAAAAATAAGAGATTTAACAGCAAATACTAGCGAATATCGAAAACAAATGATAGAAAATACATACAAAGAACTAGAACAAGATAAAACAAATAAAATAGAAAAATTAAATCTTATGCTAAAAAAAGAAGAACAAGAAATTTCAAAAGAAAAAATAAAAAAGCTAAAAACTACAATGGAATATTTTGATGAAATTATATTGTCAGAAGTTCCTAGTAGATATGTTTTAGAAAATGTAATTGATACGATATGGATTTATAGTGATAAAACTGTAAAATTTGATTTAAAAGTAGATATTGAAAAATTAATATAAATATTGCCTTTAAATTTATTCCATCATATCAAAATAAATGTCAAAAATTAAAAGTTATTCCAGTACATCAAAATAACTTTACAAATATTTAAACTTATGATAAAATATATTTGAGGTGAATTGATATGTTAATTAGAGAAAAATATTTAAGTGAAATTAGGGATTTTTATGATGAAACATCTTTAATTAAAATAATATATGGATTAAGAAGAAGTGGAAAATCAGTTATTTTAACACAAATAATAGATGAAATAAAGAAAAAAGGAATTAGTGAAGAACAAGTAATCTATATAAATTTTGAATCATTAGATTATAGCTTTATAAAAACTGCTAAAGATTTAAATGATTATATTAAAAGCCTTACAAATAATAAAGATAAGTATTATGTTTTTTTAGATGAGATTCAAAAAGTTGAAGATTTTGAAAAAGGCATTAATTCTTTAAGAATTACAAATCAGTTTAGCATATTTATAACTGGTTCTAATAGTAAAATGACTTTTTTAGAATTGTCTACAGATTTATCTGGCAGATATGTGAGCTTTAAAGTTCAACCATTAACATTTAAGGAAATAGTAGAATTTAAAAATATAAAAAAAGAAAATTATAAAAAACTATTATTAGACATATTTGAATGGGGCTCTCTTCCACAAAGATTCTCTTTTGATAATGAAAGAGCAAAGTTAAACTATATATCAGACGTATATGATTCTATACTTTTAAAAGATGTTGTAGAAAGATTAAATATAAAAGATATCACATCTTTTAATAAAATATTACAATATGTTTTAGAAACAGAAGGCAAAGAATTTTCAGCTAATAATGTTTTGAATTATTTGAAAAGTGAACATCATGAAATTGCTACTGATACTTTATACAATTACTTAGAAGCATTATGTTCAACTTTTATAATGAACAAAGTTTATAGATATGACATTCAAGGAAAAAGTGTATTAAAGACATTAAATAAATATTATGCTTCTGATTTAGGTGTTAAGAAAATAAAAACTAATAATAAAGAAGTTAATTATTCAAATTCGCTAGAAAATATAGTATATAATGATTTAATTGCCAAAGGTTATGAAGTATATATTGGAAAAACTAAAAAAGGCGAAGTAGATTTTGTTGCAACTAAAAATAAAGAATTAAAATATATTCAAGTATGCTATTCTTTATCTACAGAAGAAACTAAAGAAAGAGAATTTGGAGCATACATTGGAATTGATGATTCATATCCAAGATATGTTATTTCATCAGATGAAGAAGATTATTCAAGAGATGGAATTAAACATATTAATATATTTGACTTTTTGATGAATGATGAGTTTTAAAAATATACATAACAAAAAAACCTCCCCACATTGTAAGACTTTACCCCAGTATGTACTACTGAAATGATTGCTTTTGCTAGAGCATATACATATTTTAGCCAAATGAATACAGAACTTTTAGGACTAAGTATTGACAGTAATGCTTCACATCTTGCACGGCGAAAGTTACCAACAGAATAAAAAATAAGCAATCACCTGTGAAAATAATAAGAAGCATTTTATTAAATTACTTGATATATGAAATTAATTGAAATACAGCAAATTTCATTTGACGCATTATGTAAAATAAGTTATAATATAAATTATAGTGAAAACCAAGTTTTCATAGTTGTACAATGTAATTCCCACTTATTTCTTTGGGAATTACACAATATTTTAGTCAAGATTTAAAACCTTAACATTTTAACCAAATTTATATTAAAACACAAGGAGGAAAATACTATGTTAGAAATTAAGGAAATCTTTACAGATGAGGAATTTAATTTACTGAAAGAAGAGGCTAATGAAGTTTATGAAAACCAATTAGAAACACGGAAAGAAAATGAAGAAGCCTATTTAAAAGTAAAGAAAATTACAAGTGGAATTCTGAACAGTTTTGCAATAGCTGATTTACACGGCAAAGTAGTAAAAAAATTGATTATTTGCAAAACGAACATCAACGATATTGCTGTGGAAATGAAAACAGCAAGTAAAGTTCAAAAAGAAGCTCCTCAATATCCACATTTTACCGAAGAATTAACAAATACTGTTTGCAGTTTGATGTCGGAATACTGGGATGAAGGAGTTTGGATTGCAGTAATGGAAGTTTTCAGGTGCTTTCCACATTATTCTGCAAGATATTCATCAATGCCTGATAAGAAAACCTTAACTGTAATTGTTAATGACTAATAGTAAAGTGAATGAGAACCTTTATAGAAATATAATGGTTCTTGTTTGCTTTTTATAAAGAATATTTAATAGCTTTCAATTAATTTACTTTTCTAGTATAAATTTTATAAATAAAAATAT
>CAOSZT010000136.1 GCA_948528155.1 uncultured Clostridia bacterium
ATAATAAAAATTTTTTGTAAACCTATTGTTAAACATTTGCTTCTTCTAAAACTTCTCCATCAACTCTTTTTAATACTATTTTATTTTCTTCTATTATTATATAGCTATGTTCTGTATTACATTTTGGAAGTGATATTGAGCCTGGATTTGCGAAAATGTATCCTTCTTTTTCTTTTATAAATCCTTGGTGTATATGTCCATATATCATTATATCAAATTCTTCATATGGTATTTTTTCTATGTTGTATTTGTGTCCATGTGTGAAATAGTATTTTTTTTCGTTTATTTCCATTAATATATGGTCTTGAAATTCAAATTTTGATATGTCTTCATCTACTTCTGAGTCACAGTTTCCTTTTATTACTAATAATTTTTCTTTTAATGAGTTTAATATATCTGATACTTTCATTGGTTCATATTCTTGGCTTAGTTGGTTTCTTGGTCCATGATAGTATAGGTCTCCTAATAATATTATTTTATCTGGTTTTTCTTTTTCGTTTATTTCTTTTATTTTTTCAGCATAATATCCTGAGCCATGAATGTCTGATATTACTAATACTTTCATTTTATTTTCTTCCTTTTTGATAGTTTTTTCTTTATATAAATCCTTTTTTTCTGAATTCTTCAATTTGTTTTAATTCTTCTTGCGTAGGTTGTTCATCTATTGTATCATTATTTTGTTTGTCATATTCTTTAACCCATTCTAATAAAGTATTTTGTATTTCTTTAATAATAATTTGATCTCTTGATTCTATATTATTTGTTACCCAGTCTTCAAAAGTACTTTTTGCCATCTCTTTTACAATCTCAATTTTAGATTCATTATATTCTTTTTTCTTTTTTCCAAAATATCCATTACTTGCTTTTATATTTAATTTTTTTTCGAATGGTATTTTATTTCCTATATGTTCAATCTTTTCTTTTAATGTTTCAATTGGCATATTTATGTAATTATCATTCCAACTTTGCGGAAATATGTGTTCTATTTCCCATTTTTCTGGTAATAAATCTAATTGATTTTCATTATTATATGCTAGTAATAATAGTAACATTCTAACTGTTTTATAATGTGGATTTACTAATGCTTTTTTAAATTCTTCACTTTCTATATAATCTATTTTATTAAATTGTGGTAATTGGTCATTTATTATTTTTATATCTAATTTTAGAATTTCTCCTTTTACTGCATTTATAGATGGCATTTGTATATATTTGGCTAATAAAAATGCGTAAAGTCTTCTTAAAAATATTAAAAAGTTTTTATTGAAACTTTCACTTTCGTTATGTGTTAAGTAATATATTATTACTGGATATTTCCAAAATTCATTTGGATAATTTTTTAAACAATCTAAAATTTGCAATATTTTTTCATCTTTTGACCAAGTTTCACTTTCTAGTATTATTCTATTGTTTACTACTAACCAAAAATTTAATATTTTTTCAAGCCTTGAGATTAAATTATTGTCAAATAAGCTTTCATATTTTTCTTCTTTAAAGTATTTTCTTAATCCTGATGTAGTAGTTTTTTCATCATCTTTTATTGCTCTTAAATAAAACATATAATAATAGAATAATTGTTGCATACCATCTTTGAATACTTCTTTTGAACTTATTTCTAGTCTCTTCCAGTTATATACAAATCTTTTTAGTTCTTCATCAGATGTTCCTTGTGTTGAAAGATTATTATATATTTTTGCTTTAAATATATCAGCATCAGATAGTGGTAGTCCTCTATCATTTAAAGTTGAAAATATTGTTAATGCTGTTTCTTCATCATTGGTTGCTATTGGCAATAATATTGCATTATTTAATATATAATATATAAAATCATATATTTTCATTGCTTCCTTTTTCGATTTGTCCTCATAAAGTTCTTTTAATTTTATATAATTTTTTGAATAATTGTCTTTTGCTCCTTCTTTAACTATTCCTGTTTCTAATATTTCTTTTAATACTTCATTTGGATTTACTTTATCTTTTTCATCTTCTTTGTTATTTTCAATTATTCTAGAATCAATTAATATTTGATCTTTAAAATATTTATTAGTATATTTGTCTTTAATCCATAAACATGGAGAAATTTCATTTATAAAATTTTCTTCTTTTTCATTTCTTTGGTCATTTTTAGATAGTTCTGTATATATTGCTCTTAGTAAAAGAAATAGTGTAGTTATTCTTTGCTGTCCATCAATTATTTCTTGTTCATTTTTTTCTTTGTTGTAAAATGTTACTATACTTCCTAAAAAAAATGTTTTATTTGAATTTGGATTACATATTGAGTTTAATGTGGCTTCCCATAAATCTTCAAATAATGTGTTTATTTCCTCTTCACTCCAATTATATGGTCTTTGATAATCTGGAATTATAAATTTGCTTATACTTCCACTTGATAATAAGTCTTTTACACTTTTTTTATTAACACTAATTTCTGTAGTATCCATACTTTTTTCCTCTCATAATTATTTATTTTTAAATTTATGCTATAATTTTATTTACTCTTATTTTATATCATAGAATTACTTTTTTCTCAATAAATTTTCCAATTTTTTCAGTATTTCTATCCAAGTGTTTTTATTTTTTGATTTAATTATATCACACAAAGTAGACATTTATTTTCATTGTAACCTCTTCATTTACTACTTTTCAATCAATGTATGGCATTTTAATTCAGCTTGTTTAATTACTGTCTGAACTGCCTTTTCGCTTTTATTAGGTGGATAATTATACTTAATTAATAACTTTTTAATTTCAACTCTCATTCTTGCCCTAGCATCTCTCCTAATGTCCCAGTCAATAGTCATATTTCTATTTACAGTTTCAACCAACTCCTTTGCTATTTGAACTAATACATCATCTTTCATTAATTCTTTAACTTCTGGGTCATCTCCTAATGCATCAAAAAACGCTTTTTCTTCTGAAGATAAATTATATTCATTTCCTGCTTTTAGTTCTTGCTCTATTTCATTTTTTAAGTTAATCATTTCTTGAATAATTTTATCTAAATCTTCTACACTTGTCCTTTCATTATATGTTGCTACTATTTTTTGAAATTTAGTAGAAAACTTTTCCATTAAAACAATGTTTTCTTTTCCAACTTGCTCTACATATTCTTTTAAAGCTCTATTTAAAATCTCTACTGCAATATTTTTCTTTTTCATTTTTGCTAGTTTATTTAATATTTCATCACTTAATAGTGAAAGTCTATTACTGTTATGTATTTCACCGATTTGTAGCATTTCATCATCTTGTATTGCTTTTTCTAGCATTTCTGCTATATTTTTATTAATTTCTTTAACATCAATTTTTTCTCCAGATAATTTTGAAATAAATGATCTGACAGATATAAAGAATAGTATTTCATCTTTTATTTCTTGAGATAATGTTCCTGTGCATAGGGAATATAAGCTTTTTACATCATAACTATATCTCATAAATTCTTTTTTCGTTTCTTCTGTTCTTAATATCCAGTTACTTCCTGCCATAATGATTTCATATTTATCACGATCTGTCGTTGCCCAAAAATGTGAATAATTGAAGTTCTTAAATAAGTCTCTTATTAGTTCTACTTTGTTCATTAATACTTTTACTAATTCACTATTATCAATAATTTTTCCTTGATCTCTTTTGGTATAGATTTTTAGTGCATCTAATAGCCATCTTTTTAATCCTATATAATCTACTATAAGTCCGCCCGTTTTGTCTTTGTAAACTCTATTTACTCTTGCTATTGCTTGCATTAAGTTATGTGCTTTCATGGGCTTGTCTATATACATAGTACCAAGTCCTTGAATATCAAATCCAGTTAGCCACATATCAACTACTATTGCTATTTTAAAATCTGAATCCATATCTTTAAAGTCTATTTCTAGATGCTTTTTATCTTTTTTGGAACCGATTGCTTTTTGCATTTCTTTATCATCTTTGTTGTTTGATGTTATTATCATATTCACTTTATTTTTCCAATCTGGTCTTAGTTTTAAAAATTTGTTGTACATTATATAAGCAGATTGTCTTGAATAAGCTACTACCATTGCTTTATTAGCAACTGTAGGTTCTATTTCTTCATAATGTTTTATAATGTCTTTTACTATCATTTCTAATCTGTCTGGATCTTCTATTATTTGTTTTATAGTTGCCATTGTTTTCTTAGATTCAGCTATTTTATGTTCTTCTACACATTCCTCTGTTTCAAGATACTGATAGTAATCATCGATTTCATCTAATAACTTTTGATTTAGTCCTACTCTTGCCATTCTAGCTTCATACATGATTGGTACTGTTGAACCATCTATTATGGCTTTTGTCATATCATAGGTGTCTATAATATCTCCAAATACATTTGTTGTGGACTTGTCTTTTGTTTCTACAGGTGTTCCTGTAAATCCTATGTATGTTGCATTTGGAAATGCTTCATGCAAATATTTTGCTGTTCCAAATTTCTTGTATGCTTCCATTTTCTTTTTATCAAATTTAATAGTTGCATCTACTCCATAATGGCTTCTATGTGCTTCATCAACAGCAACTAAAATATCATCTCTTTCGCTAAATAATCCTGTCTCTTCTTCAAATTTTTGAAGCGTTGTAAAAAATATTCCTCCTGATTTTCTTCCTTCTAATTTATCTTCTAAATCTTTTCTATTTTCTATTTGAACTGGTTCTTGTTTTAAATAGTCAGAACATTTAGCAAAGGTTGTAAACAACTGATTGTCTAAGTCGTTTCTGTCTGTTACAATTACAATACTTGGATTTTTTAATGATTTAATCATATTTCCTGCATAGAATACCATAGAAAAGCTTTTTCCACTTCCTTGTGTATGCCATAATAATCCTGCTTTTCCTGTTCTATTATTAATTGCATTTTCTGTGCTTGTTATTGCTTTTTTTACTCCGAAGTACTGGTGATACGCTGATAATATCTTGTTATCTTCATTCCATAATATAAAGTTATCTATAATGTTCAATAATCTATCTTTTCTTAGCATTCCCTTGAATAGTGTTTGATGTGTTGGCATATTTTCTTTTACTTCATCTGTGTCTTCGATTTTTTTCCATTCTGAAAATCTACTCCATGGGCTTGTTATTGTTCCTGCTCTTGCTTGTACACCATCACTTACAATCAGAATTTGATTGTAATAAAACAAACTTGGTATATGTACTTCTTTGTATCCCATTAGTTGATGATAGCCATCTTCTAATTTTACTTCTTCTCTTACTGTTGATTTTAATTCTACTACAACTAGTGGTATTCCGTTTATGAATATAATTATGTCTGGTCTTTTTTCACTATATTCAATGATTGTGTATTGGTTTATTGCTTTAAATGTATTGTTAGTAATGTTATCAAAGTCTACTATTTTTACTGTTTTGTATCTTGTTTCTCCATTTTCCTGAATTGGTACAGAGATTCCTTCTAATAGGTATTTTGTGAATTGTTTGTTGTTTAAAATAGTATTGTTGTGGTCTAAATTTCTTATTATTCTTACTGTTTCTTGTATTTGTTCATCCTTAATGCCTTTATTTATTTTTTCTATTGCTTGGATTAGCTCTTCTTCTAATAATATTTTTGAAAAGTCAGTTCTGTCCATTTCATAGCCATTGATTCATTCATATTCTAATTTTTCTAACAGTTCCATTGTTACTTTTTCAAGTGTTTGTTCATTGAACATAGTGCCCTCCTATTTTTTAAATAACATTATCATTTACCTTCATAGAAATTTCCAAAAATTTATTTTTATCAATTTTAATATATTCACAAGTATTATCTTCCAAGTTAAATATACATAATTTGTCTATTAAACATATATAAATAACATTGTATTTTTTGTTAAATTTTTCTTGGATTTTTATTATTTCTTTTTGTTCATTTATAATTTGTTCATAATAAACATATACATCTGAAAAGATAAATAATATATTATTTTTAAATACATTATAGTTTTTATTTAATTTT
>CAOSZT010000137.1:0-2819 GCA_948528155.1 uncultured Clostridia bacterium
GGTAACTTCTAATATTTTAAAATTAAACATCTTAATACCTCTTAAAATAATAAATGATAAAATATATTTATTTTTTATCGTTTACTATAATAACACATTGTAAACTATTTTGCAATTATTTTTAAATATGATTTTATCATGAAAATTAAATTGTTTACAATTTAAAACATAAAATTAAGTTCTTAAAGATACTCAAAAAAAATGTTGAAACTTAAATATTTTTTCTAAGTTGTAAGATTTGATTTTTTATTGTATAATATATTCAAATTTAAAATGAGGTTTAGGTATGAAATTTATTAAAAAGTTATTTATAGGAATTTTAATATTAATAATTCTAGTTATTTCTATTATATTTTTAGTTGGCCATTCTTATTACACAAAAGCATTAAAAGAAAAGCCACTATTTTCAAGGATAGATGAAATCACATCAAGAGAGAATTATGTAAAATTTGAGGATATGTCATCTAATTATAGAAATGCAGTGATAAGTGTAGAAGATCATAGATATTACGATCATGGTCCTGTTGATTTTATTGCTATTGGGAGGGCAGTTTTTACAAATATAAAAAGTGGTAAATTAAAAGAAGGTGGAAGTACTATTACTCAGCAGGTTGCCAAAAATGTAGTTTTTAGTCAAGAGTCTACTTGGGTTAGAAAAATTGCTGAAATTTTTGCTGCTTATGATTTAGAAAAGAATTATAGTAAAAAGGAAATTTTTGAGATATATGTAAATACTTCCTATTTTGGTGATGGGTATTATGGTATTTATCAAGCAAGTAATGGATATTACAAAAAATCTCCAAAAGACTTAAATTTAGATGAGTCATCTATGCTTGCAGGTGTTCCAAATGCTCCTTCTGTTTATGCTCCAACTGTTAATCCTGATTTAGCAAAAAAACGCCAATATCATGTTATTAATAAAATGCTTGAATATGGTTATATTACTAAAGATGAGGCTTTATCAATAAAATAATCTTAAATTACTACTTTTATTAAAAAGTGGTAATTTTTTTATTTTTTTCTTATATATTATTATTGGGTGATTTTTTATGAAGGTTTTATTTATTAAAAATAGAAATTTTCTGTATTTATTTTGTTTTTCTTTTTTTGTTTTATTTCTTTCTTTTTTTATATCTTTAATAAATTTTTCCACATCTTTTGCTACTGAATTAAGTAAGAATTCCTTTTTTAATATTAATGTTACTGATACTTTAGATGATATTGCAAAATCTAGTGAAAAAAGAGCATATCTTACATTTGATGATGGTCCAACTATTAAGGCTACTGGAAAAATATTAGATATTTTGAAGGAAGAAAATGTTAAGGCTACTTTTTTTGTTGTTGGAAAACATGTTAAAGAATATCCAGAATTGGTTAAGCGTGAATATGAAGAAGGTCATTATATTGCAAATCATGGATATAATCATAATAATAAATTGTTGTATAAAGATATGGAAAGTTTTAGAAATGAGGTTGTTTCAACTGATTTAGAGATTTCAAAGGCTATCGGTATTGATAATTATTGTTCTCATATTTTTAGATTTCCAAATCGGTTATATGTCACATATTTATTCTAATGAGAAGAAACAGGCTCTTAATGTTTTGTCTAGCTTAGATTATGTTTATGTTGATTGGAATTGCTTAAATAGAGATTCTGAAAAGAAGATTTCTAATTATCAATTATTGAATAATTTAAAAAAGTCTTCTAAAGGAAAAGGTACTTTGATTATTTTAATGCATGATACAGCTGATGTTAATAAAACTTATGATGTTTTAAAAGATTCTATTTCTTATTTAAAGTCAGAAGGATATGAGTTTAGTAGTTTTTATGATTTTGTTAATTAAACTTTTTATTATTTTTATTTGAATTGTTATTAATTGTTTGTTGTTTTTGCAATTTTAGTTTATTATTGTTTTTCTATATCATACTAATTTATTATTTATTTTTATAATTTTGGTAATTTTCCTAGACCTCATTGGTTAAAGTTCTATAATATTTGATATAGGAGGTTTTCTATGGATTTTAATGTAGAAAAATTTAGTTATAGGTTAAGCGTATTATTGGATGAAAATAATATGACTCAAACTCAATTAGCCAAAAAAGTTGGTACTTCAAATGTTACTATTTGTAGGTATCTTACTTGTGAACGTACTCCTCGTCTTGATGTTATTGCTAAAATTGCTGAAGTTTTTAATGTTTCTGTTGATTATTTGCTTGGTACATCAGATGATAAGGATATTAAATATTTTAATGAAATTTCTGATATGAACATTGCTTTATTAATAAAAAGCTTGTTTTCTTTAGATGATAATTCTCATTTGACTAAAACTCAAATTGAACTGATTAAAAAATTGTTGTTGGCTAATAAGGATTTTATTTTATCAGCTTAAACTAAATAAAATTAAAAAGAGAAGATTCAAAGCTTCTCTTTTCTATTTGCTTCTTTCAATTTCTTCTAATGCTTTTGCTAATTGGTCTGGGCATGATGTTCCTTTTGTTCCACATGGTATTCCTTTTAGTCTTTTTATTGCTTCTTGTATTTTCATTCCTTCAATTAGTCTTGATACTCCTATTGTGTTTCCTGCACATCCTCCTATTATTGTTACTTTTTTTATTGTTTCTTCTTCTATTTCTATTGTCATTTCATTTGAACATACTCCTTGTGGTTTGTATCTGTATTCCATGCTTTCCCTCCTTCGTCGTTAACGGCTTTTTCTTTTTTTATATGTTTACAAATTCGTTGACTCTCTTTTGTATAAGTTATCCGTATAACTCCTTCGTCGTTAACGGCTTTTTCTTTTTTTATATGTTTACAAAT
>CAOSZT010000137.1:2919-5927 GCA_948528155.1 uncultured Clostridia bacterium
TCGTTGGCACTCTTTTGTATAAGTTATCCGTAAAACTCCTTCGTCGTTAACGGCTTTTTCTTTTTTTATATGTTTACAAATTCGTTGGCACTCTTTTGTATAAGTTATCCGTAAAACTCCTTCGTCGTTAACGGCTAACTTAATATGTACATCTTCTAACTGTTGCTCTGTTACTTGTGATGGTGCTTTCATTAGTAGGTCTTTTGCTTTTTTGTTTTTTGGGAATGCTATCACTTCTCTTATGTTTTGTGAGTCTTCTATTAACATTACTATTCTGTCTACTCCTGGTGCTGCTCCTGCATGTGGTGGTGTTCCATATTGAAAGGCTTTGTATAATGCTCCAAATCTTTCTTTGATGTCTTCTTCTTTGTATCCTGCTGTTTCAAATGCTTTTATCATTATTTCTGGATTGTGATTTCTTACTGCTCCTGATGCCATTTCGTATCCATTACATACTAAGTCATATTGATATGCTATTATGTCTAATGGATTTTTATTTTCTAGGCTTTCTATTCCTCCTTGTGGCATTGAAAATGGGTTGTGGTTAAAGTCTATTTTTCCTTCGTCTGATAGTTCATACATTGGAAAGTCTACTATCCAACAGAATTTATATATTTCTTTTTCTATTAGTTCTAGTCTTCTTCCTAATTCTATTCTTACTAGTCCTGCTATTTTTTGTGCTGTTTTTATTTCGTCTGCTATGAAGAATATGCTTGAGTTTTTTGCCATTCCATATTCTTTTTCTAGTTTTTCTTTTATTTCTTCTGTAATAAATTTACCTATTCCTCCTGATATTTCTCCATTTTCTTCGTATTTTGTCCAGGCTAGACCTTTTGCTCCTGCTTCTTGTATTGCATAGTCTGTCATTTTGTCAAAGAATTTTCTTCCTTGTTCCGCTCCTTTTGGTACTATTATTGCTTTTATTGTTTTTCCTTCAAATGCTTTGAAGTCTGAATTTTCAAAGCATTTTGTTACGTCTTGAATTATTAGTGGGTTTCTTAAATCTGGTTTGTCTATTCCATATTTTTCCATTGCTTCTTTGTATGGAATTTGTATAAATGGTCCTTTGTCTACTTTCCAATTTGTGAATTTTTTAAATGTGTATGGTACTACTTCTTCTACTACTTTGAATACGTCTTCTTGTGTTGCAAAACTCATTTCAAAGTCTAATTGATAGAATTCTCCTGGTGCTCTGTCTGCTCTTGGATCCTCATCTCTAAAACATGGTGCTATTTGAAAATATTTGTCAAATCCTCCTACCATTAATAATTGTTTGAATTGTTGTGGTGCTTGTGGCAAGGCATAGAATTCTCCTGGATTTATTCTACTTGGTACTAAATAGTCTCTTGCTCCTTCTGGTGATGAGTTTGCTAATATTGGTGTTTGTATTTCTGCAAATCCTAGTTCATCCATTTTATCTCTTAGTGTTTTTAGTATTTTTGAACGTAATAGTATGCTGTTGTGTAGTTTTTCATTTCTTAAGTCTAAAAATCTGTATTCTAGTCTTAGGTCTTCTCTTACTTCTTGATCTGTGTTTATTTCAAATGGTAGTATATTTTTGCATTTTCCTAATGTTTCTATTTTGTTTGCTATTACTTCTATTTCTCCTGTTGGTATTTTGTCATTTTTGTTGCTTCTTTCCACAACTTTTCCTGATATGTGGATACAGCTTTCTGTTGTTAGTTCTTTTGCTTGTTTCTGTAATTCTTCATCATTTATTACTATTTGTGTTATTCCAAACTGATCTCTTAAGTCTATAAATACCATTGCTCCTAAGTTTCTTATTTTTTGTATCCAGCCTGATAGTTCTACTGTTTCATTTATATTTGTTAAATTTAATTCTCCACAAGTTTTTGTTCTATACATATTTCCTCCAAAATTTTAATTTTTTATATATATTATCATATTTTTGTTTAATTTTCAATTATTCGTTGAACTTATTTTCTATTTATGTTAAAATTTTATTAAATTATTTTAAAGGTGGTTGTTATGCCAAAAGAAGTATTTGATTTTTATGATAGGACAAGTTTAAAGTCCTACAATTTAGATAAAAGTATGCAATATCAATTAAATATTTTAGGAAGTTTAGATGTTTTTACAAGAAAGCATTGTGAAAATGTAGCAAGTATTGTATGTAGAATTTGTCAATATCTTCATTGTTCTCAAAGTTTTACTGAATATTGCACAATTTGTGCTTATTTACATGATATAGGTAAACAGTTTATTCCTGCTAGTGTTTTACAGAAAAATGGTCCTTTAACAGAGGAAGAATATAAAATTATGAAGACACATACAACTATTGGACACAAAATTTGTATGAATGATTTAAAATTAAGACCTTATGTAGCAGGAACAATATATCATCATGAAGCATTAAATGGCACTGGTTACCCAAATGCTTTAGTAAAAAAAGAAATTCCATATGAGGGGCAAATTATTCGTGTAGCTGATGAGTATGATGCTATTGTTAGTAAGAGACAATATAAATCTCATATTGGTATTGTTGATACTCTTAAAATTTTAATCGATGAGTGTAAACCTGTAGATCCTCAAAAGTCTAGGGTTCCTGTTAAAGATAAAAAATTTGGTAAAAATAATCCTGTTATTGTTAAGGCTTTGATAAAAGTTGTTATTGATGATACCGAATATGAAATTTCTTGTGTTATGGATTATTTAAAAAATTTAAAACCTGAAATTAAGAGGCTTGAAGAGGTTGAAAAGTACGATAAAAAAAGACTTGCTTCTAAAAGTGAGAGCAAACAAAATTATTTTCTTAATGGTATGAAATGTTTGCTTGTTAGAGGAGAAACTGTTGATAATTATATTGAAGTTTTAAATTCTTATAGAAATATTACTACTGAAAAAAATCAGCATATTAAACAGTTATTTGAGGAAATTAAAATTATAAAGAAATTGAAAGTTTAAAGGGAAATAGAGATGTTGCTAAAAAGGACAGAGGGGACGGACAGAGGGGACGTTGCTAAAAAGACAGAGGGGACGTTGCTAAA
>CAOSZT010000138.1 GCA_948528155.1 uncultured Clostridia bacterium
TTAGATTTAATAATAATTAATATAAAAATCTTTTAATGATAATTATAATTCAATTTTATTAGAGGCTGTAAGAGATACTCGAAAATGGCAAATCACGAATTTTTATAAAAACGAAAATAAGTAACAGAATAATTAAAAAATAACATTAGATTATAGACTTACAAAAATATAATTAAACTTTCATATTAAAAGGTGAAAGTATATAGATTTTACAAATAATTTAGCAAAAAGAGGATTAAGAAAAATAAAAACAAAGTTAAAAATTGCAGGAGGATTTAGAAATTTAAATTTTGCAAAATATTATTGTAGTGTGTATTGCACTTTTATACATTGTAATACACAACTTTGACACATCTTATTTATATACTATAAATTATATTATTTTTATACATTATATCAAGGATAATGAGACATAATATTTATATTTAAAGACAAAAGTAAGTGAAAATAGTAATTACTTATAGAGATAGGAGAAAGATAAATGATAAAAATATTAATTGTAGAAGATGATAAATCTATTTCAAATTTAATTAGTATAAATTTAAGTGATGAAGGATATCATTGTTCATGTGCTTATGATGGTAATGAGGCAGCAAATTTATTAGAAAAAAATATATATGATTTAGTTTTATTAGATGTAATGTTGCCACAAATAGATGGATATGAATTATTAGAATATGTTTTATATATGAAAATTCCTGTAATATTTATTACAGCTAAAACATCTACAGAAGATGTTATAAAGGGACTAAAACTTGGTGCAGATGATTATATAAAAAAACCTTTTCAAATAGGAGAGATTATAGCAAGAGTAGAAGCACTTTTGAGAAGAACAGGAAAATTAGAATCTAAAATATTAGAAATATTAGGGATTAAAATTGATCTTGAATCTAGAACTGTAACAAAAGATGGAAAGATAATTGAACTTACAGTAAAAGAATATGAATTACTAATATATTTAATTCAAAATAAAAATATAGCGATATATAGAGATAAAATTTATGAGAGAGTTTGGCAAGAGGAATTTACAGGACAAACAAGAACTTTGGATACTCATATTCAAAGATTACGAAAAAAGTTAAATTTAGAAAATAATATAAAAACAGTTTTTCGTATTGGATATAAATTCGAAGTATAATAAAAAATCCAAGAAAGGATTGTATTTACAAAATGAAAATATTTTTTAAATTATTTATTTCAGTAGTTCTAGTATTATGTATTTCACTTTCAACTTTTGGATATTTTTTAATAATCAATTCTTTTCAAAATACTGTTCAAAGGGAAGTTTTACAAACATTAGAACAATTTGAACTTATTAAATTTTCAATAGAATCTAATATATCTACATTAGATTTTAGAAATGAAATTGTATTGGAAAATGTAATAAAAAATGCTTTAAATGGAAATATATATACTAATTTGATTGGTATATATTCAAGTAATAGAGAAAAAATAAATTCATCATTTCCAGAAAACTTTGAAATTACAGAAATTTTAGAAAAAGTACAAAATTCAAGTCTTGCATACAAAATTAAAAAAAATGGTGATAAATATATACTCATAACAGCGGGATATTTAAAGGAAGACAAAGAACCTATTTACTTAATAATTGGAAAAGATATAACAAAAATACTAACAGAATATGAGCAAATAAAAAGAATATATATCATTATATATTATTTTATAGCTCTAATTAGCATAATTATTGTATTAATACTTACATTACTAATTATTTCACCAATAAAAAAAGTAAATGATTTAGCAAAAAAAATAGCAAATGGAGATTATAAAAGTAGAATAAAAATTACAAGTAATGATGAATTAGGAGAGCTAGGAAAAAGTTTTAACACAATGACAGAAGCTATTGAAAAAAGCTTTGAACAAATAAAACAAACTTCAATACAAAAAGAAGAATTTGTTGCGAATTTTGCTCATGAACTAAAAACACCTTTAACTTCTATAATTGGATATGCAGATATGATATGTTTAAAAAATTTAAAACAAGAACAAGCAAAAGAGTATGCACAATATATATGGAATGAAGGAATGCGATTAGAAAATTTGTCTCAAAAATTAATGAATTTAATAATGTTAAATTGCCAAAACCTTATATTTGAAAAAGTGTCAGTGACAGAATTTTTCCAAGATATTAAGCAATCTACAAAACTTATGCTAGATAAAAATAATATAATATTAGATACAAAGATAGATGAAAGTGATATATTTGTGGAATATGATTTATTTAAGACACTTATTTTAAATATAGTAGATAATTCAAGAAAAGCAAATGCAACTAAAATATATATAACTGGTAAAAAAAGTTCAGAAAACTACGAAATAATTATTAGTGATAATGGATGTGGAATACCAGAGAAAGATCTAAATCGAATAACAGAGGCATTTTTTATTGTAGATAAATCTCGTGCACAAAAGCAGTATAGTGCAGGAATTGGACTTGCTTTAGCAGACAAAATTGTTAAATTTCATAAAGGTACTTTAAGATTTGAAAGTAAATTAGAAAAGGGTACAAAGGTTATTATAACTTTATAAAAGGAGAAAATTTATGTATAAAAAATTGCAACCATTAATAATAATTGTAATCGCAGTAATAATATTATTTGGAAATTTTATTTTCTTTAATTTTTTATTAGATAAAAAAGAAGAAGAGTTAATAGAAAAAACAGGAAGAATTGAATTATCCAAAAACTATATAAAATCAAATTCTACAGATGTATCGTTAATAGATGTAATTACAAATATAGCTTATCCATCATCTTATGGAATTTCTCATCAACCATTTGAAAATCAATTATCAATGAAAGAAGCTATACAAATATCCAAAAGTACCATAATCAAATTTATTCAAAATGGAATTATATTAGATATTAGTGATATACAAAAAAGAATTACAAATGAAAAAAATTATACTTCAAATTTAAGTACAAAAGCAGATAATACAATGCAATTAAATCCATTATATAGCTTATGGGACATTAAATATAATGATGATAACTCATGGGTATACATATCTTTAAATGCTATAACTGGAGATGTTTTAAAATTATTAGTCAAGGAAGATTTTGAAGATAGTAAACAAAATTTGAATATAAAATCAGCAGAAGAGATTTTAAATCTCTATTTAGAATATTTGAAATTAGAAGATTTGAAAACTGATTTCTTAAAATTTGATAAAACATATGCTAGATGTAAAATAAAAGACACTGATGTATGCTTGATAGTTTCATATATGATTGATGAAAAAAGTTATCATTTAGATATAAGTTTTGCAACTTATACACAAGAAGTTGACAATTAATTAACATGATATACCTATAATTATTTTATGTGATAAGTAAATTCAATTACTAGATAATGTCTTAAAAAATAAAGCCATTAAAATTATTATATATAAATGATTTTAACTACTCGACTATGTATTATTTAGTAGCTAAATTAACAAATAATTAAGAAAACTTATTGCAAATAAATAATATAGGAGTTATAAATATATGATCAGTAATAATTATTGTTATAAAGAATTAGAAGAATTTTTATCTACTAACCCAAAAAGTCACTTATTTCAATCAGAAGAATGGGCTAAAGTTAAAGAAAAGTGGGAAAATGAAATGATAGTAGTTAGAAAAGATGGGCATATAACAGGAACTATGAGTATATTACTAAAAAAAATGCCAATAGTAAATTCTTATATAATGTATGCTCCACGTGGATTTGTTTGTAATCCACAAGATAAAGAAACTTTAGAAAAAATAACAATAGAGGCTAAGAAAATTGCTAAAAAGTATAAAGCTTTTATTTTTAGATTAGATCCAGATATTCCAAATAAGGATGAAAATTTTAAATTATTAATGCAATCTCTTGGATATAAATTGAAAGATAATATAAAAACTATTGATGATGTTATACAACCTAAATTCGTATATAGGCTTAATATAAAAGGTAAAACAGAAGAAGAAATTTTTAAATCTTTTAAAGAAAAAACCAGATACAATATAAGACTTTCATTAAAAAAGAATGTAAAAATTAGAGAAGGAAAAAAAGAAGATATACCAATATTTTATAATATTTTAAAAGAAACTAGTAAAAGAGACAACTTTTTTATACGAGATATAAAATATTTTGAAAGGATATATAATATAATGTATCCAAAATTTGCAAAGATATTAATTGCAGAATATGAAGGTAATCCAATAGCAGTAGCTATGCCAATTTATTATGGGAATAAAGTATGGTATTTATATGGTGGAAGTTTAAATAAATATAGAAATGTAATGTCAACATATTTATTGCAATGGGAAATGATAAAATGGGCATTAGAAAAAGGATGCGATATTTATGATTTTGGTGGTGTTTCAGGGTATAATGATAAAGAAAGTTGTATGTATGGTGTGTATCATTTCAAAAGTGGGTTTAATGGAGAAGTAGTAGAATTTATAGATGAACTATATATTGTATTTAATCCATTTAAAAATACTATTTGGAATATAATATCTTCTTTACATACAAAAGTTTTAAATATTAAAAGTAAAGGAATTAAAAAGTGTGCAGACAAAAAGTATTAAAAAAAATTATTTATATAATCTACTATATCAAATACTTATATTAATATTACCTATAATTACAACACCATATATATCAAGATGTTTAGGAGCAGAAAATATAGGAATTTATAGTTTTATAATTTCTATTGTAACATATTTTATGTTATTTGGTTCTTTAGGTGTTTCTTTTTATGGTCAAAGAGAAATTGCTTATATAAGAGAAAACAAAGAAAAACGACAAAAAACATTTTTAGAAATTGTTGTTTGTCGTTTTCTTACAATGACAATTACTATATTTATATACTATCTAACATTTGTTAGAGATAATGTATATAAACAATATTATAGAATACTTATAATATATTTACTTGCTGCTGCTTTTGATATTAGTTGGTTTTTTCAAGGTCTTGAGGATTTTAAAAAAACAATTATAAGGAATATTATTGTAAGGACTATTAGTGTTGTATGTATATTTATTTTTGTTAAATCACGGAAAAGATTTAGGAAAATATTTATTAATTTATTCATTAACAGATTTTTTAGGAAATATTTCCTTATGGTTTTATTTGCCTAGATATTTTAAATGCTGTCATATAAAAGATTTAAATATAAAGAAGCATATTTATCCTATTTTATCATTATTTGTTCCTCAAATAGCAATAAAAATATATAATATAATAGATAAAATAATGATAGGTTATATGATTTTAGACAGATCAGAACTAGGGTATTATGAAGAAGCTTATAAAATAATTAATGTATTATTTACATTAGTTTCATCTCTTAGTGTAGTAATGATACCAAGAATTGCAAGTATTTTCTCAACTGGAGATTATAAAAAAATAAATAAATATTTAAAAAAATCATTTGAATTTACTTTCTTTTTATCTTTCCCAATTATGTTTGGAATTATTGTAATTTCAAAAGAATTTGTACCAATATTTTTAGGGGAAGAGTATAAAAAAGCAATATTAATTGTTATTGGCTTAGCACCAATAATATTACTTTGTGGTATTACTAATGTTATTGGAACTCAATATTTACTTCCAACTAAAAGACAAAAACAATATACTATATCTATAATAGCTGGATTAATAGTAAATATTATATTTAATGTAATATTTATAAAAACAGCAGGAGCTATTGGAGCAACGATTGTAACATTAATATCTCAATTTATTGTTTTTTTGATTCAGACTAATTACATCAAAAAAGAAAT
>CAOSZT010000139.1 GCA_948528155.1 uncultured Clostridia bacterium
TTTTGAATATAATATTCTATAAACTTAGATAAAGAATACTAATATAGGATTTTTGAAAGGATAAATAATGAATGGATATATCTATTTATAATCGTGAAAAATTGGAAGCATCAATTATGAATCTATCAAAACATGTTAATAATAAAGAAACTTTTATTTCAAATAAATCAAATTTTGTAGTTGGTGCTATTATTACAGAAAAATTATCAAAAAAAATGTACCGTCGATCTTATTACAAAGATTGCATATTTGATCATACCATTTGTAAGAGTATCGGTTTTTTGGGTTCCAAATTTATAAATACTGTTTTTACAAACTGTGATTTTGAAAATGGTAACTTACATTCATGTGATTTTAGAAATGTGATATTTAACGGAGAAAAAGTAAAATATTTTAAAATGGGAAGTATTGGTTTTCATAAAAGTACATTCACAGATTGTACTTTTAATAATATACATATTTTTTCGTGTGGCTTTACTGATGCAGTCTTTTATAATACAACGTTTAGAGATTGTATAATAGAGTTATCATCATTGGAAAGCGCTCAATTCGTAAATTGTAGATTTATAAAAGTTAATCTTTCTACATTGAATTTAGAGTATACAGAATTTAATAAAATATATGCTATAAATACTATTTTTCCATTTATTACAATACCCTCTGCATTTGGATTATTACAACAATTTCCCTTTTTAGATGAGAGTAATACAGTATATTCTGCTGAAAAAACGGAACATAACTTGTCAATTTTTGAATATTTAGAGCTAATAAAGGATTTTGAGTTTTTTTATTATAATCAGGAAAATTATTATGCCTTGGCGAACATATATATATCAACAAATAAAAGTGAACAAGCTTATGAAATAATTAATACGGGTATATTGAACTGCATAAAAATAAGAGATTATCGAATGTTGCATCATTTTTGTAGATTAGTTTACTTAAGTAATATGTTTACAGTTCATCAAAGAAGAAATTTATTTGAAAATATAACATTATGGATTACACACGAAAATTTATCCCTATCAGAGTATCATAATTATCAAATATTTATGAGTCCTGTTAGAGATTTGCTTTTAAATAATAACTATAATAAACCAACTGCATATTTTTATCTTAAAACTAATATTAATCCAAACGAACTACAAAAACAAGTTATAATATTATCTATGCTTGATCAGATTATGAATTTATGCAACATTCCCTTAAATTCAATAGAATTAAGACACAATTCTGATTATATTGATTTTTTGACTGTTATTTGTGATAATATTTCTCAATTTTCTCAGGTTTTAATAATGATATACAGTTCATTAGCTGGAATTAATCTTTTTGCATCAGGTATCAAGAAAGTAATTGAATCTTTTCAAAATACAGTTTTGGATAATGATCAACATACTATAAATAAACTAGAACAAGAAAAATTGAAATTAGAGATATCATCAATGAAACAAGAACAAGAATATAAACAAAAAATGGATACATTGGAATTTAATAAGGCTGTTCTGGAATTGCAAAAATCAAATTTGGAGATAGAAAAAATGCAAATTGAAGCATACAGACATAATCAAATTTTATCTGAAAATGGTATTAGTATTACTGTAGGACATACTTCTAGAAATTTAATTGTTGCACCTATTCCTGAAATGATGCAATATAATCAATAACAACAAGCAGGCTAAGCCTGCTTTAATGTTATTGCTAATGTATTATTTTGGCAGCTCGGACACGTTGGCCCTAATGAAAGATGATATTGATTACAAATTTTCTCGGCTTCCATAAAAAGTAAATACATATCTTCATTAGAAGGTTGAATCACATAAGATAATTTACAATTGGGAACTGGTCTAAAAACCGAAATCATAGGTTGGATTCCTTTTTGAGCAAGTAGCTTAATTGCTGATAAAGTATTGTCTATCTTTTCCAAGCCTGCAATAAGCATAGATCTGACGCTTCCATTTTTATCTAGCAGAGATGTTCCATATTCTAATTTCAAAATGTAATTGTTTAATGAAATTAAGCCTTTTCCAGGCATGTATTTTTGAGCTAAACTTCTATCAAAAAGTTCTATATTAAACGCAATTTCATTTACTCCAGCAGCGCAATACTTATTAATATATAAAACATCATTAGGTGGAAGACACATCAAATAAATAGGTTTATCTGTTTTAGAACGAATATATTCTATTACAGGAATAATCTTATTATCATCAGTTGAGGGATCTGCTGAACCACCGCCAATTAGTATATGTCGAAATTGTTCATTTTGTATACAATAATCAACAACTTCGAAAATATCTTTTAAATCCAAATTATTAATTTTTGTTTTCTCTGTTTTATTTTCATGACAAAAAGTACATCCAAATCCATTGATTTTATAGTAGCATGCCGCTTCAGGTTTTATTCTTAATCTATCTCCACTAATAAAGGCAATTTGTTTGTAAGGAATTCCATTTTGGGTTTTTAAATTAACAAAACTTCTATTAAATTCCAGTTTCACTTCGCAGACATTTACATTATAATAAAGTAAATAATATTTTCCGTCCTTTACATCCAGTTCATACGGTGATAAAGAACTCAAATATATATTTACAGGTGCATTTATGCGTAAGTTATTTAATAAAACTATATCAATGGAATTAAAAACAGACTCATTAAATCCTCCTGTATCCTCAATTTCTGAAGATGCCTTTGGGGATATTCTAATTCCTTGATTAAGTAGAGATATTTTTAGTCTGATTAGTTGATCCCTCGTATATGTTAACGGAAAAGCATTATCCATAAAATAAAGCATAGGGATATTAGGATGTAAATGCAATTTTTCATCTTCTAAACAAGATGATATGTGATGTTTCCAGATAACTTCATATAAATATATATTTTCCTTATAACTAGCTCGTTTAAATCCATCATATAGTATATCATATTTTTCAGAACTATTTTCTAAAAGCTCTAATTTTTTTAAGTATTGAGAGTTATTATCTTGTTTTTCTTTTTTGTACTTATAGAAACTATAATCTATTGGTAATTTTTCTAATAACTCAACATTCTGTATAAGTTCATTATGAAATATCTTTAATTGCAATTCCTGTATACTTGGAAGATTTGACTCTGTTAAAGCAATATTGATTAAAAATGTTGATGCTTGAAAGCGTGGATTAACCTCAACAAAATATACATTATTTTCATATACAATAAAATCAATTCCACAAATTCCTCTATATCCTATGTTTCGTAAATGTTCTGCTACCACCTTTGAATAATTATAGACTTTTTCTTTATACTCATTTTTGACATTTATATATGCTTTAAAATCAGCACCTGAATAAATTAATTTGTTATCATACTGTTGTATCAACTGTATAGATGGTTGAAATACAATAGATGCCTCATTAGTTACTAATACATGAGAATTAATGGAAAATGAAGGGGAAGCATAAATAGACACCAAATATAAATAATCGTTATTAAATTGTTTTTCCAATTCAATAAAATTCTCATTATTCAAAATATACGTTCCTAATCCTCCTGATGAATCAGCTTCTTGAATAACGAAAGACCGTTGTTGAAAAGATTTACATAAATTTTTATAATTGCATTCCTTTCCTGATAAAAGAACAAAACTTATAACAGGCATGTAATTTGAGAACCAAAGCCGCGTGGAGATCTTATTATTTAGAAAATCCAATACAGACTTTTTGTTTAAACATATAAAATTTTTTTGAAAATTAGGATTTTTATTTATTAAACTATATGCAAGTGTTGAACTATAGAACATAACCTTGTATTCGTTTTCACATAATAAATTATTTAAAACATTAGTAATAAACTCTTTCTTTTCTTCATTATCTATTTCCCTAGTGGAAAATTTTTCACTATAAGATATGTTGTTGTTTTCAGAACTTCCCCACGACGTAATAGAATATGCAAAAATATTTTCAATCTTATAAATTTCGCTTTCCTTATGTCCTATCCAAATATATTTTTCCATATAAATCCCCTTTCAATAATATGATAATAAATCAATCATAGTTTTCCAGTATTTTGAAATTTAGAATATCTTTCTAAATCTTCTGGTTGATCTAGATTTTCTAAGAGCGTTAATGTAAATCCAGAACCAGGTAGGCACCAATTTTGGTTGCGAAAAATCATATTATGTGGACCATTTGATATTTCCGACATTTTAAAATCTAATTGCGTTTTAACTTGTTTATATGGAAAGAAAGAAATTCCATATAATTTATAATTATTATCAAAATCATTCTCTATCCAAAATTCTGCTTGAAAATTATTTACAGGCTTAGGTAAAGAGTGAACAAATACACCATTTTTTATATATTTCTTATAGCTTCTTGAAAATTCAATATAATAATCATTTGAAGGCAAGGAAATAAAGTTTACTTTAGAATGTAAACAATATACATTATGATGATGCTGTTTAGATCTTACATCAATTAATTGAATATTATTATTTATATCCTCAGTTAAATCATAATATATTTCTTTTCTGTCTGGACTACTTATTATAAACTTATCAAAATGCAAACTTTCGCAAGTTAAAATTGTCGGATATACAGCCTGAAAATCAAAAAATTTATTTAAACCGTTGTGAACAATATAACTGGTGGTATTATTAAAAAGAACTGTATCACTATCTAAAATTTTTAATGATAAATTAACATTGTAATCTTCAAAATATTCTCCTACTACTAAATCCTCAATCATTTTATTTATAAGGCCAAGATTATAGTTTGATATATCTTCCTTCTTAACAGGTATACATATTTTTTGTTCCTCTCTTTTCTTCATTGCTAATTGATATATTATAGAATTCAAGTGTTCCTCGAGTTCATATATTTGAAAACGTGAATAGTCAGGTTCTGACTTGTTAGAAATTAGTTTTTCAAAACTACTAACCGTTTGTTCCACAATATTTTGGGTATATTTCTTTAAACTTGTTATTTCAAGTATTAAACTAACAAGTGCAATAACAATTACATTAATAATAATGGATGAAATACTTTCAATAAAAACTAAAGAGAAAGAAAAAGATTGCTCCATTTGTACAGACTGATAATATTTTGTAGCTATATAAATTATCATGGCAAGAATAATTAGCAATAAAATGCCTGGTCCCACTTTAATTTCAAAATAAATATTCTTATCATCGTTTTTTTTCATTTTTTAATCCTGTTTGTTCATTATTTTATTGTGTTCTATAAGTATAAAATGCAGACACTTCGGTATCTAAAGGAATAATTTGTTCACTTATTTTTTGAAACCCATGTTTCTCATAAAATGCCATCAATTTATTTTTGCTTTTTAAACAATATAAACAAATCCAATTACTTTTACAAAAGGTTGCATATTTGACTGCAAATTTTAACAATTCTGTTGAATATCCTAGTTTTGTACAAGAAGGTCTTACAGTTAATTTGTATAAATACATAGAATTTTTTAAAGAAAATTTAGTCCAACAATTTTTTATGTCTTTTGTTGAAAGTATCATAAATCCAACAGCTTTATTTTCTGAACTAAAACAAAGGTAAAAATCTTTTAATTCAAACATAGAATATAAAGCATTTAAGTCTTCATAGTGCCATTGTTTTATATGATTGTTTTGCATCCAATTAACAGACTCATAAAAAATTTCTTGAATATCATTGGCATCACTTTTTGTTCCTTGTCGTACCATTATGCATGAACCTCATCTTCAAAAGATT
>CAOSZT010000140.1 GCA_948528155.1 uncultured Clostridia bacterium
TTTATTTACAAACTGTAACTTGTTGGTCCCCACATCCATTACTAAAAAATAATATATTATAGCTCTTTTGCTATTCTACAGATTTAAAATTTGACCTGAACTGTAACTTACTATATAATGATTTTAAAAATATAAATGTAAAGGAAAATAGGTATGGAAAATAAAAAAAAGGTTGTATTATATACTTTACGGTTGCAAAGTGAATCAATATGAAACAAATGCAATGGCTCAAAAGTTTATAGAAAATGGTTATAAAATAGTTGAAAATTGTGAAAAAGCAGATATTTATGTGATAAATACATGTACAGTAACGAATATGTCAGATAGAAAATCAAGACAAATATTAAGAAGGGTAAAAGAAAATAATGAAAATGCAATAGTAGTAGCTTGTGGTTGTTATGTACAAGTTGCGAAAAAAGAATTAGAAGAGATCCCAGAAATTGATATAGTTTTAGGAAATAATGAAAAAAAACAAATAATATCATATATAGAAAAATTTATTGAAAATCGTATAAAACAAAATGAAATACAGGATGTTATGAATACAAAAGAATTTGTGGATTTTGGAGATATTACATTTACTGAAAAAACAAGAGCTGTTATAAAAATTCAAGATGGGTGTGATAGATTTTGTTCATATTGTATAATTCCATATGCAAGAGGAAGAGTAAGGAGTAGAAATCCTGAAAGTATAATTTCAGAGATTTCAAAAATAGCAGATAAAGGAATAAAAGAAGTAGTAATAACAGGAATACATATAGCATCTTATGGAAAAGATTTTAAAGATGATTATAAGCTAATAGATTTATTAGATGAAATAAATAAAATAGAAGGGATACAAAGAATAAGATTAGGCTCAATAGAGCCACTATTAATAACTGAAAATTTTATAGAAAAGTTAAAAAAATTAGATAAAATATGTCATCATTTTCATTTATCATTACAAAGTGGATGTGATAGTACATTAAAAAGAATGAACAGAAGATATACCACAGAACAATTTAAAACAATTATAAAAATGTTGAGAAAAACATATAAAGATGTGAATTTAACAACTGATATAATAGTAGGATTTCCTGGAGAAACAGAAGAAGAATTTAAAATAACATATGAATTTTTAAAACAAATTAAATTTTACAAAATGCACATATTCAAATATTCACCAAGAAAAGGAACAAAAGCAGCAAAAATGGAAATGCAAATAAGTGGAGAAATAAAAGAAGAGAGGAGTAAAAAGTTAATAGAATTATCAAACAAAAATCAAAAAGAATATAATACAAAATATTTAGACAGAGAAGTAGATGTGTTATTTGAAGAAGAAAAAAAAGGAGTATATGAAGGACATACACAAAATTATATAAAAGTATATTGTAGATCTGAAGAAATTAAAGAGAATGAAATAAAAAAAGTAAAATGTAAAATAGCAAAAGAAGACCACATATTAGCAGAATTATAAATTAAGTAGGGTAAAAAATGTAAGAGAATTTTTTACCATATAAATTACATAATGTAATAAAAATGTCATGAAAATGTAATAAAAATTTAATGTTAAAAAACTTGATATTTATATAAATATATAGTATAAAAAAATAAACATCAATAAAATACAAAGGAGGAAAAAATGGGAGCATTTGGAATATTTTCATATGAGCATACAGTAAAAGAAACAGAAAAAATAGAAGAAAAAGAAGAAATAGGAATTATAGAAAATGCAGGAACAATAAGAAATGAAAAATTACCAGCCAAAATTGGATTTTGGCAAAAATTTAAAGCATTTTGGTTACAAGAAATAGATTGGAATAAAGAGATAAAAATAGAATTAACACCAAAGCAACAAAAAATAGAAAATGAAATAAATGAATTTTTACATCAAGAAATTACCTGGGAAAAAATACACAACTTTTTGTTTCAAGAGATTAGTTTTGGAAAAAAGAAATAATTTTCAAAATAGACAGAGCTTAAAATAGTATTGTGAATTTTTAGTGAAAAAATAAAAAAAGTGTAGCATATAAATGAAAAATATGCTATACTTTTTTTGCTAAATATAGGATAAAAAAATTCTCTTACATTTTTTACTAAATTTATTATTATAGTTTGTGTAAAAAAACATCGTCAAGCTATATTGGGAAAATTTTTTATTTATTCTGATATCCCCATTTAAGAAACTGTATTAAAGTATGAGAATTATTAAAATATTTATTATAGGGTATACAAATTGGACACAAGGAGGAAAATAAGAAATGGCAAAAAGTAAAACAGTTTTTGTGTGTAATGAATGTGGATATGAGTCAAGTAAATGGCTAGGAAAATGCCCAGCTTGTGGAAGTTGGAATTCTTTTTTTGAGCAAAAAATTGTAGAAAGTAAAAACAGTTTTTTAAAATTAGAAAAATCTTCAAGCAATATACCACAGAAACTTAATTTATATGAGGCTAAAGAAACAATAAGAACTTCTACTGGTTTTCAAGAACTAGATAGAGTGCTAGGTGGAGGTCTTGTTAAAGGTTCACTTATTTTACTTGGTGGTGAGCCAGGCATTGGAAAGTCTACTCTTATTTTGCAATTATGTGATAAGGTTAAAGGTGAGGGAATTGTTTTATATGTTTCTGGAGAGGAGTCTGCTGAACAAATTAAGTTAAGAGCAGATAGGTTAGGTATTAATAATGAAGATATTTTGTTTTTAGGTGAAACTGATATAGAGGTTATAAATCAAAATATTATTAATCTAAATCCAAAATTAGTAATAATAGATTCAATTCAAACAATGTATTCAGAGGAAATTTCTGCAGCAGCACGGAAGTGTAAGTCAAGTAAGAGAGATTACTTCTCAAATTATGAGAGTGTGTAAATCAAGAAATATTACTACTATTATAATTGGACATGTTACAAAAGATGGTAATATAGCAGGACCTAGAGTTTTAGAACATATGGTAGATACTGTTTTGTATTTAGAAGGAGAAAGATATTTTTCGTATAGAATTTTAAGAGGTGTTAAAAATAGATTTGGATCAACTAATGAGATTGGTATGTTTGAAATGAGAGGTGAAGGAATGTGTGAAATCACTAATCCTTCAGATGTGCTAATTTCAGAAAGAGAGGATAATCCACCAGGGGCTTGTATAGTTTCATGTATGGAAGGAACGAGATCTATATTAGTAGAATTACAGGCATTAACAAGTCAAAGTGTTTTTGGGTATCCTAAGAGAACAGCAAATGGATTGGATTATAATAGATTAGCACTTTTAATTGCTGTATTAGAAAAAAGAGCTGGTATGATGTTAGGAACACAAGATGTTTATTTAAATGTTGTTGGAGGTTTTAAATTAAATGAGCCTTCAATAGACTTAGGAATTTTGATGGTAACAGCTTCAAGTTATAAAAATGTACCAATAGAAAAAAATGTTGTAATAATGGGAGAAGTTGGTCTTACAGGTGAGGTTAGGAGAATTAATTTAATTGAAAAAAGACTAAAGGAAGCTGAAAAATTAGGATTTAAAAAATGTATTATTCCAGAAAGTAACAAAAAAGGCTTGAAAGAAAATTTTAAATTAGATATAATAGGGGTCAGAGATGTAAATGAAGCAATGAAAAAGTTAGGAATAAAGTAAATAGACAAAATAATTAATATGAAGATCTGTCCCTTTTGGACATTAAGGAGGAAGAAAATTGACAGAGTTGCTAAAATTAATAGCACCAGGTACAGAAATAAGAAATGGTCTGGAAAATATACTTAGGGCAAAAACAGGAGCTTTATTACTTATAACAGACAATAATAATGTTATTAAAGAGATTGTTGATGGTGGTTTTTATATAAATGAAGAATATACTTCTTCAAAATTATATGAACTTGCGAAAATGGATGGTGCTATTGTTCTAAGTGGAGATTTAAAAAAAATCTTATTTGCAAATGCACAATTAATACCTTCAAGAGATATAGAAACTAGAGAAACAGGAACTAGACATAGAACAGCAGAGAGGACTGCTAAACAAACAGGAGAACTGGTTATAAGTATTTCTCAAAGAAGAAATATAATTACTTTATTTAAAGGAGATTTTAGATATATTTTAGAGGATACAAATGCAGTACTAAATAAGGCTAATCAAGGAATTCAGACTTTGGAAAGATATAAAAAAGTTTTTGATAATAAATTAAGTATTTTAAATGAATATGAATTTAATGATATAGTTACACTAAAAAATGTAATAGATGTAATTCAAAGGGCAGAAATGGTAAGGAGAATATCAGAGGAAATAAAAAGTCAAATATATGAACTTGGAGAAGATGGAAGACTGGTTAAAATGCAATTAGAAGAACTTATGGGTGGACTTGAAAAAGAGGAAATGTTAATAATAAAAGATTATATGTCAGCTTCTAAAAAGCGAAGAACTCCTGAGAAAATAATACAGGAATTATCTGAAACACAGTATGAAGATATTACAATTGATACTATAATTGCAAAACTATTAGGTTATGAAACATTTGACAATTATGATGAAGTTGGTGTATATACTAGAGGGTATAGAATTTTAAATAGAATACCTAGAATGCCATCAAATATTGTAGAAAATTTAATCTCTTCTTTTAAATCATTTCAACATATATTGGATGCAGATATAGAAAGTTTAGATGATGTTGAAGGTATTGGAGAAGTAAGGGCGAGAACAATAAAGCAATCATTAAGAAGAATGCAAGAACAATTTATGTTTGAATAAAATATAAGTTTAAAATTAATTCAAAAATTTTTGAAGGTGTTGAACAAAAAAATGAAGAGAAAGAAAGGAATATAAAAATGAAAAATTTTGGAAAAATAATTTGGGTAATAGCATTAATTGCTACAATAGTATTAATAGGGGTAATTGGGTTTGGATATTATAAAAAGTTGACTTTTAAAGCAGAAAATCCAATTGTAACAATGGAAGTGGAAAATTTTGGAACAGTTAAAATGGAATTATATCCAAATCAAGCTCCAGAAACAGTTTCGAATTTTATAGCATTGGCAAATAGAGGATTTTATGATGGAACTGCATTCCATAGAGTTGTAAAAGATTTTATGATACAAGCTGGAACAAAAAATGGTGATGGTACAACTGGAGCAAAAATCAGTGATTTAAAAGATGGTGGAGCTGAAGAGGATTACACAATAAAAGGAGAATTTTTATCAAATAATGTTACAAATACTATTAAGTTTGAAGAAGGAATATTAGCAATGGCTAGAGCTGATTATACATCATATTCACCTAATCTTACAGAAGAATCATATAATTCAGGTTGTGCACAATTTTTTATAATGACAAAAGAAAATCCTAGTTTAAATGGTTATTATACAGCGTTTGGAAAAGTAATTGAAGGTTTAGAAGTTGTTCATAAGATTGAAGAAATTGAAGTTAAAGTTGCTGAAGGTCAAGAAGAAACAGAAGGAGCAGAAGTTAGTACACCTGTAAATCCTCCTAAAGTTACTTCTATTAGAGTTGAAACTTTTGATGTAGATTATGGGCTTCCAAACACTTTAGTACCTTTTGATTATACTTCTTGGATGTATAAACAATATGGTATAGGACAATAAATTTTATTTACGAACTGTAACTTGTTGGTTACTACATTTATTCCTAAAAAATAATATATCATAAGTTATATCCGCAAAAGAGCTATAATATATTATTTTTTATCCATTCCCAACTGCTAA
>CAOSZT010000141.1 GCA_948528155.1 uncultured Clostridia bacterium
ATATTTATTAAAAATATTAATTAGAATAACCAGTTTTATTTATAATAGAATTACTAATTGATTTAACAGTATCTGAAGGAACATAATTAATGTTTCCAAAAGCTTCTTTATGCAATTGGATAACATTAGACTCTAAAGTTATAGGGATACCATACCATCTATCCATTGTTTTTCCTTTTGTAACATAAGGCCAACCAATACTTTGTGTAATCTTATATTTTGATAAATTGGGAACAAATGTTAAAATATCAGTCAAAGAAATATTTGAATAAACCTCTGGCAAAATAGTATCAGCAAAAGCATTAATTTCATTAATATTTTTAAACTTTAACTTATTAAACATAGCCTCAATAACAGTTCTCATTCTTTCAGTCCTTTTATAATCACCACCATTTGTATATCTAATTCTAGAATAAGAAACAGCTTGAACACCATCTACTGTATAAGTTCCAGGCTCCAAGATATGAGTAGAAGCCTTACCTGTAACTTTTGAAGTTTCATCAATATAATTATTAATATATTTTATTTCATCAGAAGTAATTGACAACTGAATACCACCTAATTTATCAACAGCATTTGCAACAGAATCAAAATTAACTGTTATAAAATCATTTATATTAAGGTCTAAGTTTTTATTAAGAGTTTTAATAGCAAGAGAAGCTTCACCATATGAATAAGCATGAGTTATTTTGTCTAATCCATAACCATCAATATTAACATAAGTGTCTCTATAAACAGAAATTAATTTAATTTCACCAGTATCATTGTTTATACTCACAATAATTATACAATCACTTCTATTACCAACACCATAATCATCAGTTCTACTATCAACTCCAAAAATAGCAATATTTTTATAACCTGTTAAATTTTGAGCAATTGAAGCAGTAATACCTAATTCCTCATTACTAGGTAATTCTACCTTTTGAATTTTATTTAATTTTACATTAATATAAAAAAATGTTGAACCAAATAAAATTACTAAAATAAGTATTAAAATAAATAATATTTTCAAAAAAATACTAATCCCTTTATTCACTTTTTTTTCTAACATTTATTTTTCTCCTAATATAAATATTTAAAATTATAACATGAAAACAAATAATTTTCAAATTGTAGATAAAATTTTGTTGTGCAGTTGCTTCTCAAATTTTATTTACAAACTGTAACTTGTTGGTCCCCATATTCATTACTAAAAAAATAATATATTATAGCTACTCTACAGATTTAAAATTTGACCTGAACTGTAACAAGGGAATTTTTTACCTTAAAAAATGTATAAAAAGCCTTGAAATAATATGTAAAGTATTGTATAATAAAACATAAAGTAAGTTATGGAAACTTATTCCAAAAAATAAAGATAATAGAGATTAAAAAACATAAGAAAAAAAGAAAAGGATGTTGAAATTAGGGGGAATAAAATTGAGTATGAATGGAGTAAAAGGATATAGTATTGTTAATCTAAATACTGTGAACGAATTAATACCAGAAAATACTACAATAGATAAAAAAAGAATAAAAAAACAAGCAGAAAAAACGTTTAAAAGGGGAATAGATATAATAGGAAGTTTAGTAGGTATAATTATTTTAATACCATTAACAATTATAATATATATAGCAAATTTGTTATCAAAAGATAATGGAACAATATTTTATTGTCAAGAAAGAATTGGACAAGATGGAAAAATATTTAAAATGTATAAATATAGATCAATGGTAATAGGAGCAGATGAAAAGTTAGAAAAATATTTAAAAGAAAATGAAATTGCCAAAGAAGAATATAGACAATATAAAAAATTAAAAAATGACCCTAGAATAACAAAAATAGGCAAATTTTTAAGAAAAACAAGTTTAGATGAATTCCCTCAATTTATAAATGTATTAAAAAATGAAATGAGTTTAGTAGGACCTAGACCATATCTACCAAGAGAAAAAGAAGAGATGGGTGAATACTATAAATATATAATTAAATCTAAACCAGGGCTTACAGGATTTTGGCAAATATATGGTAGAAGTAAAGTTACTTTTACAGAAAGATTAAATATGGATTATAAATATAGTAATAATCAAAATTTAAAATATGACACAAAATTATTAATGAAAACATTTGTTAATGTGATAAAAAAAGAAGGAGCATTATAAAGTGGATAAAAAAGAATTAGTATCAATAATTCTACCAATTTACAATTGTCAATTATTTCTAGAAAAAAATATAATTTCTATACTAAAACAAACATATAAAAACTTTGAATTAATATTAATTGATGATGGCTCAACAGATAATAGTAGAGAGATTTTAAAAGATTTTGAAAAAAAAGATAAAAGAATAAAAGTAATTTATAAAAATAATACAGGAGTATCAGATACTAGAAATGTTGGAATAGAAATTGCAAAAGGTGAATATATTACTTTTTTTGATGCTGATGATTATGTAGAAAAAACGTTTTTAGAAGATACTATTAATATATATAAAAATTATAATGTGGAATTAGTTATAACAGGATTTTTTTCAGAAATAGAAGGAAAAAATGATAATAGTTTTGATAAAATTAATATGGAAACAAAAATATACAAAAATATGGATGAAATAAAACAAGATTTTGTAAATATGTGGGATAAACAAATTTTATACAATGTTTGGAATAAATTATATTTAAAAAGTATAATTGACAAATATGAAATAAACTTTCCTAAAGATAATTGGGGAGAAGATGTAGAATTTAATAGAAAATATCTATTAAATATAAATAGTTTATATATTACACAAAACTGTTATTATCACTATATTAGAGAAAGAAAAGGAGCAATTACAAATACTTATAATGAAAAAATATTTGATATAAGAAAAAAAGAATTTTTTGAATTTAATGACTATTTTGAAAAATTTGGTATAAGTAAAGAAAAGTATTTAGAATTTTCTTATAGAAGATATTTAGAAAGAACACTAGGATGTATTGAAAATTATTTTAGTAAAAATTGTAGTTTGAATGTTAAAGAAAAATATAAAAAAATAAAGATAATAGTTAAAGACGAAATTACAAGAAATGCTTTAAAAAAGGTAAATCTCACTAGTAAAAAAACTAAAATTATGATAATTCCATATAAATTCAATATGATATTATGTACAATGTTAATGGGAAAAATTTTATCAATAATAAAAATTAGATTTCCTAAAATTTTTAATAAGTTAAAAAATAATAGATAGAGGTAACATATGAAAAAAATATTAGATAATATTAAATATATAAAATTAAAAGATTTAACATCACCATTTATATTTATTCTAATTTTACCATTTTCTATACTTTTCAAAATAATAAATAAAATAAAAAAGAGAGAGTTATGGCTTATTTGTGAGAATGGAAGATCTGCAAGAGATAATGGATACCATTTTTATAAATACATTAAAGAAAAATATCCTAATGATTATTGTTTTTATGTAATTGATAAAAAATGTAATGACTACAATAAAATAAAACAATATGGGAATATAATTCAATTTAAAAGTTTTAAACATTGGCTATTTTATTTATCTGCAAAGTTTAATATAAGTAGTCAAAAAGATGGAAATCCTAATAAACCATTTTTTTATATTGTTCATGTAATTATGGGATTGTTTAATAATAGAGTATTTTTGCAACATGGAATTACAAAAGATATGAGTGAATGGCTATTATATAAAAATACAAAATTTAAGTTTTTTATATGTGGAGCAAAAAAAGAATATGAATATGTAAAAAAAATGTATGGATATCCAAAGGAAGCGGTTAAATATATAGGATTTACAAGATTTGATAATTTGCATAATAATAAAATAAATAAAAAACAGATTTTAATAATGCCAACTTGGAGAAATTATTTAGGGAGAGAAAAAAATAATTTAGCTCACAAGATTATATTTAAAGAAACAGAATTTTACAAAAATTGGAACAAGTTAATAAATGATAAACAATTAATTGATTATATAGAAAAAGAAGAGATTACAATATTATTTTATCCACATATAAATATGCAAAAATTTTTAAAAGAGTTTAAAAGTACTTCATCAAAAATCAAAATGATAGATCTAAATACAGATATTCAACAAGTATTAAAAGAATCAGCTTTAATGATAACAGATTATTCTAGTGTTTTTATGGATTTTGCTTATATGAGAAAACCTATTATATATTTTCAATTTGATCAAAAGGAATATAGAGAAAAACAATATGCAGAAGGATATTTTAAATATGAAAGTAATGGATTTGGACCAGTTTTCCAAAACGAAAATGATGTGGTTACTCAAATAATAAATTATGCTAAATTTAATTTTATTCCTGAAGATAAATATAAAAATAGGATGGAAGAGTTTTTTGAAATTTATGATCAAAGAAATTGCGAGAGACAGTATCAATTATTAAAGTTAAAATCCTAACATGTATTGAGGAACATTAATATAATTAAAATTGAATAAGAGAGGAAAGGATTAAAATGAATATTTTAGTAATTACTCCAGGATATTTGGAAGTTCCAGCAATTAATGGTGGAGCGGTAGAAAATTTAATTGATACTATAGTAACAGAAAATGAAAAATATAAAAAAGCAAAATTTAAAATTATTACAATAAGTAATAAAATAAATATAGATAAATGTAATAAAGAAAATACAGAGTATATACATATTAACAATAAGTCATTTTTATTTAAAATAAAAAGAATATTATGTTTTCTAATAAATAAAATACCTTTAATATATATTGGAAATTCATTTATAAGAGAGGTTGTAAAGATATTAAAAAATAATAAACAAAATTTTGATGTTGTAATTATAGAAAATAATCCATTATATATTTTGAAAATAAAAAAATATATAAAAGTTCCAATTATACTTCACTTACATAATGATTACTTAAATAACAAAACTAAATTAAATAAAAAAGTATATTCAGAATATGATAAAATAGTAACAGTAAGTAATTATATAGGAAATAGAGTAAAAACAATAGATGTTAAAAGTAATAAAATAATTACTTTGTATAATGGAATTGATATAAAAAGATTTAAACAAGAAATTCCAGAAATTGATAAAAAGCAAATAAGAGATAGATATAGAATAAATGAAAATGATTTTGTATTTTTATATACAGGAAGAATAATACCACAAAAAGGTGTAAAACAAATGATACAAGCTTTTAATAATGTAAACGAAACAATTAAAAATATAAAATTATTAATTGTTGGAAGTTCAGCATTTAAAAATGCTAAAAAGAGTAAATATATAAAAGAATTAGAAAAATTGGTAAGTAAAAATAATGAAAATATAATTTTTACTGGATATGTAGATTATAATGAAATAAATAAAATATATAAAAGTTGCCAAGTTCAAATAGTTCCTTCATTATGGGGAGAGGCATTAGCAAATACAGTTATTGAAGGAATGGCAGCAGGAATTCCACAAATACTAAATAATATTGGAGGAATTCCTGAATTATTAAAAAAAGAAACAGCATTATTTTGTGATGAAAAAAACTTAATAAGTTCTTTAGAAAAAAATATGATAGAATTAATAAATAATAAAGAAAGATTTTTGAATTTAAAAAATATAAATGTAGAAAATTCAAATATATTTGACCAAAAACAATTTTATGATAATTATATAGATATTATGAAATTGAAGTTGTAAAATAAGTTATGTAT
>CAOSZT010000142.1 GCA_948528155.1 uncultured Clostridia bacterium
TATTTTTTCCGTTTATCTTTTGAAATTTTTGGGACATTTTCATAAGTTATTGACATAACAATTATTAAAAAAGTTAAAATTGTTTTTTATAAAACTTGATAAAATTTTATAGAAACGGAGGAAAGTATTGAAATGAGTATTGATTTACCAGAAGTAAAACATTTTGATGATTTTTATATTTGGTTTAACAAAGATGAAAAGAAAGAATATTATTCTACACCGATGTATTTTTATAAAACTGATTTCTCATTTGATTTTAATGATAAAGAAAAAGATAATCATAAAAATGGTCGTACAAAAGGTGGAGGCACAAGATATATAAAATGGAAAGAAGATGAAGGCACAGATATGGGATTAAAACAACCAGGTACTTTATATTTTCCTTATGTAGAAAGATTAGGACTATTACTATTAAGATTTTTAAATGCAAACTTATCAACTTATGAAACAGCATACAAAGATTTCTTTTATGCCTATGGATTTGAAATATTAAAAGATATAGATGAAGATTATAGACTTGAACTAAAAGGAAAATACGAAAATGATGAAACATATCTAAAAGAAACTAAAAAAATATATGACAATTTAAAAGAACAACTTATATACATACAAGAACAAATAACAGATGCAGTTAATTACATATATAATATAAACGAAATTGAAGAATTAAAGCCATTTACACATTCTCAAAGATATGCAGTATATCTTATAAAAAGAAAAGGCAAACTATATTCTTACATAAAAAATGATGAAGTAATACAAGATAATTATTCTAATAAATATGATGAACTAGGAAATTCAGCAGATATTGACCTATTAAAGAAACTAAAAGAAGAAGGTATGCTTATATCAATGGTAAATACTCATAAAAGTAATGACATATCAAGTATCTGTTATGCAATATTAGAAGAATTATCAAAAACAGATAACTACCCAATAAAAAAATGTCAAAACTGTGGTATGTATTTTATACCAAACTCAAGATTAGATGAAATATATTGTGATTACCCAAAAGAGAATGGAAAAACTTGTAGAGAACATGGAGCAATACTCTCTTATAACAAGAGATTACAAGAAAAATCAGCTTACACAGAATACAGAAAAACATATCAACAAAAGTTTGGAATAGTAAATAAAAACAAAGATAATAAGAAACTAAAGAAAGAATTTGAAACTTGGAAAAAACAAGCAAAAGAAAAAATAACAAAACTAAAACATGGTGAACTTACTGAAGATGAGATTTACGAGTGGTTACAAGAAAATAAATAATTTTCACAAAATATTGTTAATAAAATGTAGTAAAAATTTAACTTTAATGCTATAATAAGAATTGATTGAAAGGAAGAAAATGTATGAATAGTGTAGATTTAATGAATTATTGGATTGAAAGTTCTGATAGAGATTATGAATCAATGAAAAAGAATTTTGAAACAGAACAATATACATGGGCTTTATTTATAGGACATTTAACGATTGAAAAATTACTAAAAGCAATATATGCTAAAATAAATAAAGATAACCCATATCCACCTAAAATTCATAATTTGAACATATTAGCAGAGAGATGTAATCTTGAATTAGATGAAAGAAAAACAAAAATTTTAATGACTTGTAATTCATTTAATATAAGTGCAAGATATGAAGATTATAAAAATGAGTTTTATGAAAGATGTACGAAAGAATATACATCTGAACAAATAAACAATATAGAGGAGGTTAGGTCATGGCTAAAGGAAATGTTGATATAGATATTTTAAAAAGTGTAGAAGAATATATTAAAGAAATATCAAAACATTATAATATTCAAGAAGTATATTTATTTGGTTCGTATGCAAAAGGAACAAATCATGAAGATAGTGATATAGATGTAGCTATTATTATTAATAGTGATAGTAATGTTTTTGATTTAATGGTGGAATTAATGATGTTGACACAAAATATTGATTTAAGAATAGAGCCACACCCAATAAAAGTAAAGGATTTTGAAGAGGGAAATCCTTTTGTGCAAGAAATAATTGATACAGGAATAAAAGTAGCATAGAATAAAAATCCATATAATAATATATTGTTATATGGATTTTTATTTTGTGCTTATATGAGTAGGTTTTGAAGAATGTAGTTTGACAATTTTACATAATTTTAGTATAATTATATTATATAGATGAGCTTTTAAATGCTCTCGAGTAAATTTCGAGGGCAAAAGTCCTCGAAAAATAAAATATTATGGAGGACAAAGCAATGACTTATTTAAGAAGAATAGCTCAATTGGTTAGCGATTTGCGGGAACTGGATGTAATTAAGGAGGAGGATAAAATTGAATATGGTTGCATAGATGTTCATCAGATAACAATATCAACAAGAATACCTGAAGACAAAGAAGAACCATCAATCATAATCAGATATACAATGATTTATAATGCTTTCTTAGAAGAATTTTCACAAGAAGAAATAGTAGATCAAGAGTATGATTGCAATAAAGTTAATTTTGTTTTTCGTCGCAAATCGTAACAAACTATTGAAGACGGTATGAAAATACCGTCTTCAATAGTTTGTATATTAGATTTATTTTTGTTAAATTTATCTACATAGTTCATAATCTTTTTCTTCATGTTTAAGTTGAATTTTTGGGTCAAGATAAGTGTGAGTTTCTTTTTCAAAATTTTTAACTAATTCTTTAGATTCTCCAATACCAAATTTATGACAAATCCAAACTATAAATTTATCAACAGTTTCATAGAATTTATCTATAATTTTGTGTAAATGAGTATTCTCTTTTTCTAAAGACTTAATTTTACTTTTATATTTCCATTCAATATCAAATTCTTTTTCCTTATATTCAGCTTTAATACTGTCTACTTGATTATGAAGTGCTTTATTATCAGCAAGTATGGAATCTCTTTCCTTTTGATATTTTTCAGCCTTATTAACTAAATTTACTTGTTTTGATAATTCATTATGCAATTTTAAATTTTCTTGATACAATTCCATAATTTTATCATCTTTAGGCTTAATTATTTCATTTTCTACTTTTTCTCTATTAAGTTTTATTAGTTTAATATCATTTATATTTGGTGTTTCTGGTAATTCTAGTTTGATATTATCTAATACCTTTTTAGTATTTTCAAAATTAGTCAATTTCTTTAAATCTCCAATTTTTTCGTGTTTTGCTCCAGTTTCTTCTACTGGTAAACCTCTCTCTAAATCAAAGCCTTTTGAAGTTATATATTTGTGAAAAGCATTTTGTAGTTGTCTGTAACTATCTCTACCTTTCCAAAAATCTCTACAACATATTTTATCAATGTCATTTCCTTCTTTATCTTTTGTATGAATTACTGGTATATACACTAAATGCATGTGTGGAGTGGTTTCGTCTAAATGTACTGCTGCTGATACAATATACTTTTCTCCAAGATTTTTGTAATTACATACAAATTTATAACTTTCTTTGAAATATCGTTTTGTTTCTTCTAAACCAATTTTATTAAAAAAGGCATTATCAGAAGTAATCAGCATTTCACACATGATATTACTATTACTTCTAATAGTGCCTTTTAAATCATATTCCTTTTTCATTTTATCAAATTCTCTTATATAAGTTAGTTCATTTTTCTTACACCAAAAATTAAGGTGTGTTCTTGTAGGGTCAATATCTTTATTAGAATGACCTTTTGACCTTCTATCATTGTGAATGTATGACCCTTGTGCATCAACTCTTGTTAATTTATCATTTCTTATAATAGCATAGCTCATATCTTCTTTGAACCTCCTTCTTTGCTCAAGATATTCTTTGAATGTCTAACATACTAGACAAACAAGTTTGTCCTGTATGGCAGGGTTTGGCAACCCTACAACCCAAAATCTAAAAATTGCATAACTGCATTTTTAGATTTTTCATAAAAAGTTTCATTTGCATGAACTTTTTATGATTTCAATAAATTTGCTTTTCGCAATTTATTGAAAAAGAGCAAGAAAAAGATTTACAACTTTTTCTTACTCTTCTTGAAACCTTGCTCGGTTTCAATCTTCCACGCATAACAAATAAAAGCATAGATTTATAAAATCTACACTTTTATTTGTTTTAATTAAATTTTGTTTCATAAATTATAGGCGAAAGTTACTAAATATCAATATTTTCTTATTTTTGTCATAAGAAGATGTAGATGACGTAAACACTAGTAGTGCTAATGGTAGATTTTTTGTAAGAATGCTAACAGTATTATCACAACTAGAAATTGAAATTGTAAGTGAAAGAACAAAGTTCGGATTAAATGGTGCTATTAAGTCAGGACATTTACTGGGAATTGTACCATTAGGCTATAAAAAAGATAGCAATAAAAAAACTGTAATTGATGAAACTACAAAAGATGTAGTAATTAGAATATTTAATATGTATTTAGAGGGAAAAAGCTATCAACAAATAAGTAATACATTGAATAAAGAAAAAGTATTAGCACCAAAACATTGGAGAGATACAACCATTATGAAAATGATAGACAATAAAGTCTATATGGGAGATTATGAAAAAGGAAAATCAAACAGTAAAGATACTTTAGTCTATATGAATGTTGTCGAGCCAATAATTAGTCGTGCTATGTGGGAAGAAGCACAACATCAAAAAGAAAAAAATCAAAGAAGTTATGCAAGAGATAGAGTTTATATATTTTTTCAAAAACTAAAATGTCCTAAATGTAGCAGAATTATGAAATGTAAAGGCTCTGGAGGAACAAAGAAAAAATATATGTATTACACTTGTGAACATTGCAAAATTTATTACAGAGAAGATAAAATCGAAGAATGTTTACAAAGATTTATTCTTGAGTTAGTAGAGTATGATATGGCAGTAAAGAAATACTTTTTACCAATACTAGCCGATAAAAAAGAAACAAAAACAGAAAAGTTAGACCAAGAAATTGATACATTACAAAAGCAAAAAGAAAGAATAAAAAAGGCTTATGTAAGTGGTATAGTTGAAATGGAAGACTTTTCCGAAGATTATAAAATCATTGAAGAAAAAATAAACATTTTAGAAACCAAAAAATATGAAAAACTAAATACAAATACTCTTTCTTTTACTCCACAACAATTACTGGCTGATAGAGATATTGAAAGAGAAATGTTAATAAAAGATAACAAATTAAATGAAATTTTAAAACAAGAATGGAACAAAAAATCAAAAGAAGAAAAGCAAGAATTTATTTCAAAATTTATTGAATCAATCACTCTATTAAAGAATAAAAAACGGAGAATTTTACATTGATAAAATAAATTTTAGAAGTAGTTATTAGCGATAAAATATAAATGTACAAAAAAAGCAAAATAAAAATGTACAGAAATGTACAAAAACATTTAGTCCAAAATGTACAAAAATATTTTATGTTTTTTATTGAAGCAGTAAAATACTCAAACATTTGAACATTGAAAATTAAATATTTTTCTCAAATTTTAAATATAAATTTTACTTGATATAATTTAAAAGTTAAATTTAATTTGAAAGAAGGGAAATAATGGAGGAAATAAAAGGAGAGCTAACAATTATGGATACTTTAGGTATAAAACCAAATTACAGTGAATTATCAAGAAAGTATGGGATTGATAGAAGAACTATACAAAGATACCATCTAGGATAT
>CAOSZT010000143.1 GCA_948528155.1 uncultured Clostridia bacterium
GTAACTTTTACCAAAATATTTATAAAAACTATTGAAATTATTTTAAAGATATGATATTATATAAAAGTACATTAAAATAATATATCGAGGTGTAGCGCAGTTGGTAGCGCGCGTGGTTTGGGACCATGAGGTCGCAGGTTCGATCCCTGTCACCTCGACCATTATTGAAAACTCTGTAAGTACTAAAAACAGTATAATACAGAGTTTTTATTTTATAAAAGTAATGCAATAATAATGCAATAGGGTTTTAATTAATTTTTTGTAATTCACTTTCAATAAATTCTTTAGAAATAGATGTATAAATATTATCAGTAATTGAGCTACCTTCAACATGACCTACCAAGTATTGTATAATTTTCATATCAACACCAGCTTCTCTTAATCTTGTAATATATGTATGACGTAAATTATGAGATGATAAATCTAAATTAGTTATTTTATATTTCTTATTTATTCTCTTTAACCATGAATTTATTTCGTAATAAGAAATATAAGAGTTTACTTCATAGTCCCAAAATAATAAGTTATTAATATTTGTTATCTTATTTTTAATTTGTTGTGTTAAAATTTGTTTTACTTCATCATTTATTGTAATAATCCTTTTCCCACTATCTATGCCTGTCCTTTTATTATATGTTTTTGTGTGTTTTCCTAAAATAGTTTTGCCTTCTGTGTCTTTAGTTAAAGTATTATGAATATTTAAAGTATTATTTTTAAAATCAATATCATCTTTTGAACGTGCTAACACTTCGCCTATTCTCATACCAGTATCTAATTGTAATAATACTATGTTTCTATATTTGTGATTAATTTCTTTAGTATTAAGTATTTGCCTTAATTGCTTTTCTTCTTTAATTGTTAATGCTTCTACTTTTTTAGTTTCCTTTATAGAGATAGGTTTTGTTAAAGTTTCATCATCCATAGGGTTAAAAATGATTTTTCTTCTTGATACAGCTAATTTAAAAGTTTTATTTAATAATCTCCATGCTTTATCTATGCTTGTTTGAGCATATTCTCTAATATATTGTTTAGCTTCTTCAATATCATCTGCATATACTTTTTGAATAGGTTTATTAATAAAGTTAGAACAAGTATTTTTTATAAGATTAATAGAGTATAAATCTCTTAAATATCCGCTGTCGCTAGTAATACCATCATTATGTTTTTGTTCAATATGTTTTTCTAAAATACTAATAAACAATTCATTACTTTTTTCTATATAAGTACCAGTATTAATACTGCTTAATATATCATTAAATCTTTTTTTAAAATCTCCAATTTTCTCATTTTTCTTTTGATATACAGAATGCCTTTTGTTATTTGTTACGTATTGACCAATATACAATCCAGTTCTACTAGATTTATAAAGTGTCCCTTCTCCATTTCCTTTTACTTTTTTTCCCATAATAAAAATACCTCCTAATTTTCAATAAATTTGTTAACAAACTATTGAAAATGAAAGTATTTTACTATATAATAAAAATACAATCACTTTCAATAGTGGTTAGGTGAGGAATGTGTCTAGTTGCGTTATTTTTAGAACACATTTCTCTATTTTAATTAAAATTTTTAATTAACTGTTTTACAATTCCAATTACTTCAACTGGAATTTTTTTCATATCTTCAAAAGAATATCTTACAGGTTTATATGACGGATTTAATGCAACTAATTCAATTCCATTTTCCAATTTATAAACTCTTTTTACAGTTGCTTCTTCTCCATTAATAAGTACTACGCAATAATCTCCACTATTAAAGTAATTTTGTTTTTGAATTATAACATAGTCACCATCTGACATTATTGTTTCCATACTATCTCCAGTAATTTTTAAACCATAGTAATCAAAACCTTCTTTTTTAAAATTAATTGATATATAGTCTATTATATTTTCATTTGCTAAATAATTATATCCTGCTTTTACTGTACCGAAGAAGCGGAACTGTATCCTTAAATAGTTCTTTTAGAGATACAGATCCTTTAAGTTCTTGAACTTTTTCATCTTCTATTAAATCTATATAACCAGCTTTTTCATATAGTTTAATATAATCTAAACTATAAATAGGAGCTAATTTTTTTAAAATTATAGCACTAGGTCTTCTTTTTCCATTTTCCATTAAAGATAAATAACTAGGAGAAATATCACATAATTTATTAACATCATAAATACTATACCCCAATCCTTCTCTTACAGCTTTTAAATATTGTCCAAGTTCTTTATTTGAGAGTTCCATTTTGTATCCTCCTTATAGAAACATTATACTATAAAAATTTACAAATGTAAATATTTTTGAAAAAAAATTAAAAAAGTATTGACATTTGTAAATTATGATGTATAATGTTTACAATAGTCAATAAGAGGAGGTGCAAAAATGGCGAATAGAACAGTTATAATAAAAAACCTTGATGAATTTATTTCAAAAATAGTTGAAAAAGGTTTTTCTTATAGACAACTAGCAGAAAAAATTAAGTGTTCTCAAACATTAATAACATTGTTGGCAAAAGGAGAAAGAAATCCTAGTCCAGAAATTGCAGTAAATATATGTAAAGCTTTAGAATGTAAATTCGATGATATTTTTTTTATCAAAGGAGTTGACAAAAGTCAACTAAAATAAAATGCAACTAGACACAAAATAAGAGTAAAGGAGGTAAAAAATGGAAGAAAAACTATTAAAGGAACAAAAAAGAACAAATGAGCTTTTAGAAAAGATAATAACCCAAAATAAAGACCCAAATGAATTGCTAACAGTAGAACAAGTTCACGAAGAATTTGATATTGGTATAAATATGGTAAGAAAAATGTTTAAAGACCCAGAATTAGCAGTTCAAAGATATACTACACCATTTAAAGTTGTAAGACAAGTTTTGAATGAGTATATGAGTAAAGAACATAACTATTTAAGTGAAAAAAAATAAAGAAAATAAGATAAGTAAGAGAAGATTGAGAGGAGGGAAGAAGATGAAAATTGATGAAGAATTTAAAAATCTAATTCCAAAATTATCAAATGAAGAACTTAAACAACTTGAAGAAAACATAATAGAAGAAGGTTGTAGAGAAGCAATAGTTTTATGGGATAACACAATAGTTGATGGACATAACAGATATGAAATATGTAAAAGACATAATATTGATTTTAAAACTATAAATAAAGAGTTTACTAACAGAGAAGAAGTAAAAATGTGGATAATAAAAAATCAATTTGGAAGAAGAAATTTAAGTATTTATGATAGAGGAAAATTAGCTTTACAATTAGAAAATTTATTTTCAGTAAAAGCAAAAGAAAAACAACTAAGAACATTAAAGCAAAATACCGTTTTTCAGAAATCAGAAAAACGGAGAAGAAAACACAAACAATACACTTTTTCAAAAAACAGAAAAAACAGTCGAGAATGAAAAAGAACTAAAACAGGAGGAAGAAAAAATAAACCCAATAAATACAACTAAAGAATTAGCACAAATAGCAGGTGTATCAGTTGATACAATGTCAAAAATAAAAAAAATTGAAAAAAAGGCACCAGAAGAAGTAAAAGAAAAAATAAAAAGTGGAGAAATGAGTATTAATCAAGCATATGGATATACAAAAACATATGAATACTTAGAAAAAGAGATAAAAGATGAAATGCCAAAAGAAAAAACAGCAGAAGAAAAATTTATTGAAGAAGAGTTTAAAAAAATAGAAGAACAGACAGCAATTCAAAAAAATATTCATAATGCAATTTATAAAATATTATGTACTGATATTTCAAAAAAATATTTGGAAGTTTGGTATGAAGGGTTAGATAGACATTATTTAGAAACAATAGATAGTGATATGAATAGAGCAATAGGACAGTATGAAGTTATAAAAGAATTTATAAAAGAAAAAAGAAAGATAAGGAGGATAAAATAAATGGACAGAAAAGTAAAATTAAGAATACATGAAGAAATAAGAAAAAGTGGAAGAATGGATAAAGAGTACGTAATGAAACAAGTAAAAATATATGCAGAAAAACCAGACTTACAAAAACTAGAAAGACAATATTATGGTTCAATAGCAGATAGAATTATAGCAAGTTTTAAAGATGAAAATGGAATAAGGGATTGTTTTGCAATAAAAGATAATGAAAATAAAACAAAGTACATAGACATATCAAAACCAACATTATTAACCAAAAGTGAAATAGAAGCAGTAAGAGATAAGCAAATGAAATTAAAAAAGAATAAAGAAGAGATAATTTTAAAGGCAAATTTAGCACATAAAGTTTTAGACGGACAAATTGAATTAAAAGAGTATGAATTAACATTGAAGAAACAAATATTGAACAAAGTAGTATAAATTAGGAGAAGATCAAATGAAAAAAATCAAACTAGACAAAAACAAAATGTATATGAGAATAGGACAAGCAGTAGTATACGTAACAGGGTGTATAGCATGTGGAATATTCTTATATTGGGGATTTTTACAAAACACTATTTATTAGAAAGGAGTTGAAAAAGAAATGATGTGGGGAATATGTATAGGAATAGTATTAGGAGCGTTATTAATGAATTTAGCAGTAGAAGAAGAAAATAGAATAAATGAAATACTAAAAAAAGTAATAAAAAACTTAGAAGAAGACTTAAAAAATGCAAATAAAAAAGTAGAAAACAGAGATTACTTAATAAAAGATTTAAAAAAAGAAGAAGAAACACTATTAAAAAACGCAGAAGAATTAAGAAGTAAAATAGTAGATTTAGAGAATAACTTAAATTTAGTAACAAATAGTTTAAAAGAACTAGCTTACGACTGGCAATCAAAAACTAGTTCAATAAATAATTAGATAAATCTACATATAAAAATTATATCAAATAAAAATAAAAAATACAATAAAAAGTACATTGAAAATTGAAAAGTTTATCGGACAAATGCAGTAATAACAATGCTTTTAGAGATTATAAAAAAATAAAAAAAGTTTTTTAAAAAGTATTGACAATAAAACGGGTATGTGATAATATATAAACATCGAAGGAGGTGAGAGATATGCTAAAACTTTTACGATTAATTAAAAAAGCTCTTGCACCGCTACCAACAGAACAAGAGCAAAGACAAGCTCAGAACAAAGAGCAAGTCAAATTAATCTTACAAGGATTAGAACAAAGGGGATATTAAAATCCCCAACTTCCTCTCCTTGATAAAGTTATTATATATCATATATAACGATTTTGTCAAATGGAGAGGGGGACTTATAATATGGAGGAGAGAGAATTGAGAGTAATATTTAGTAAAGACGGAAGAGGAGCAACAAATACAAAAATAACTCTTCCAGTCAAATGGGTCAGAGATATGGGAGTAAATTCTGAACAAAGAGAAGTTTTGTTACAATATGATGAAAAAAGTAAACAAATTATAATTAAAAAAGACAATTAAAAACTACTCAATACTGTATGAGCCTGAGAAACTATTCAGTATTAAGTAGCCCTGAAATCACTTGAAAAAGTGTTTCTATATATAATTATATAGTAAACACACAAATTTTTCAAGGGGTTTTATAAACGAACTGAAAAAGGAGTGTGTATTTTTTATGGAAAAAATAATAAGAACAATAATACTAGGATTTATATTAATAGGCTTACCACTAATAGCAGA
>CAOSZT010000144.1 GCA_948528155.1 uncultured Clostridia bacterium
TACTTCTTTTTTTTAGTTTTGGTTTTTGTTTTGGGTTTTTTTAAGGTATACAAAATTTACTTCTTAAATTTTGTATAAGATATCCGTAACTCGCTGTCGCTCGAACGGCTATCTTAATTATACACCTTTTCTTTGCTAAATTTGTAATTTTTTGTTTTTTTTTCTAATTCTTTATTTAATTCTTTAAAAAAAATGTCCCTTCTGGGACATTTTTTACGCATATGCACTACGTTTTTTGAAGCTTAATAAGTTTGTTATTTCTCTTTCTGTATTTTTTGCTTTTTTTGTTTTGTTTGCTCTTTCTTGCTCTATTTGCCTTTTTTGCTTTTCTGCCATCGATTGACATATTGCTTTTTGATATGCAAAGTGCGTGTCTTGCGATATTTTACTCCAGTTATATTCGTTCCTGACTTTATTTTTTGCTTTTTTTGTTATTTCTGAACATATTTTATAGTCATATAATAATTCTAATATACTGTCTGCTATTGAGTTAGGATTTCCACAATATGTTTTCATTCCGTTTTCTCTGTGCTGCACTATTTCATTTAATCCTCCTATGTCTGATACTACTACTGGATTTTCTGAAAGCATTGCTTCTAGTGCTACTATTCCAAATGGCTCATATGTGCTTGGAAATACTGATATGTCCGCTGCTTTGTACATTTTTTGTACGTCTTTGCCTTTCATATATCCCGCAAAGTATACTTTTTCTGATATTCCTAGGGCATTTACTTGTGCTCTTAGTTCGTCTATCATTCCTCCTTTTCCACATATTACAAGTTTTGTGTCATGATATCCTTTTAATATTTTTGGCATTGCTGATATTAAATGTTGTATTCCTTTTTCATATACTAGTCTTCCCATAAATAAGATTACTTTCTCATTGTCCATTGCAAATTTTCTTCTAAAGTTGTAATCTCTTTCTATTCCATTAAATAAATTCATATTTACTCCATTTGGTATCACATTTATTTTTTCATATGGTAAACCAAATAGTCTTTGTAGTTCATTTTTCATATAATTACTATTTACTACTACTTCTGAAGCTTCATATGTCAACATCCATTCTGTATCATTTATATATCTTTGTGTTTCATCATGTATTCCACTATTTCTTCCTGCTTCTGTTGCATGTATTGTTGCTACTATTGGAATATTATATGAATTTTTTAGGGTTTTTGCTGCATATGCTACTAACCAATCATGTGCATGTATTACATCAAAGTTCCCTTCTTTTGCAATTATTTCATTTGCTTTTGATACTAAATTGAAATTTAGTTGCATTATCCAGTCTATAAAGTTATTTGGATTTATCATATAATTATTAACTCTATATACTTTTACTCCTTTGTCATCTTCATATTCTGGTGCCTCTCCTTCTTTATATGTTACAACTGTTACTTCATGCCCATCTTTTATTAGTGTTTTTGATAAGTCATATACAACTCTTGCTATTCCTCCCACTACTCTTGGTGGATATTCCCATGTTAACATCAATATTTTCATTGACAAGCTTCCTTTCATTTCTTTCTTTATAAATTAATAAATTTTTATGTTATTAATTTATAAATATTTGACAATTTTCTTTTGTTTTTGATATTTTTATATATTGTATACAACTTTTTTTAAATTGTAAATGTTTTTTTCATATTTTTATAAAAAAATGTTACTATGTTATAGTTCAGGTTAAATTTTAAATCTGTGATGAGGTATTTTATGAATAGCAAGATATCATTATATCAAAATAAATCCCTGAGTAGTTATTACTTAGGGATTTATTTCTATTTATTTTTTTATGCTTCTGTTGGATACACACTTACTTGTTTTTTATCTCTGCCTTTTCTTTCAAATTTTACAACACCATCAACTATGGCATATAATGTGTCATCACTACCTTTTTTTACATTGACACCTGGATATACTCTTGTTCCTCTTTGTCTTACTAATATATTTCCTGCCAATACAAATTGTCCATCTGCTCTTTTTACTCCAAGACGTTTTGATTCACTCTCACGTCCATTGTGTGAACTACCTTGACCTTTTTTATGAGCCATCTATCTCACTCCCTTCAAGTTTTGTTTTATATATTTCTCTTATTAAAATCTTTTTTATCGATTTTATGTATCACTTGTTTAAGTTCTACTTTTTATTCAGCTGTTTTGCTAGCAGTTGTTTTTATTTCTGTTATTTCTACTTTAGTATATGGTTGTCTATGTCCTTGTTTTCTTCTATAATTCTTTTTAGGTTTCATTTTGAAAACAATGATTTTTTTACCTTTTCCGTGTGCAACTACTTTTCCTTCAACTTTTGCACCTTTTACATAAGGATTTCCTATTTGTACTTTTCCTTCTTCTGATACTAGAACTATTTTATCAAATGTAACTTTTTTTCCTTCTTCTACATCTAGTTTTTCGAAAAATACTACATCTCCTTGTGATACTTTGTATTGTCTTCCACAACTTTCAATTACTGCGTACATTTAAAATGCACCTCCCTTATTTGTATACTCGCTAATCCTTTGCCTACTTGTTACAAATTATAATTTTTAAAAATTATATTTATAAAAGCTAAGGTAACTAAATTTAATTAGTGTTTGTGTACCTTGACTAAGCGGATTACAGTTTGTAATTCTATCATTTTTTTTATAAGTTGTCAAGTGCTGTTTCATTACTTTTTTAAATATATTTCTCAATTTTTACAATAAATCTTCCACTTCTAGTATTTCCACAAAATTCTTTTACAACAAATCTGCCTTTACCTCTAATTGTAATAATATCACCTATTTTAACTTGTTTAGAAACTTTTGTTTCATTTTGTCCATTTATAAAAACTCTCTCACTGTCAATAATATTAGTAGCTTTACTCCTAGATGTTTTAGCTAAATCTGAAACAAAATTATCAAGTCTTAAAGATGGTACAATAATATTTAATTCTTCAACTTTAATTTCTTGTTTTCTCAAATTATTTAATTCAATTAGTTCAAATTTGGCATTTTCAAACCTAGTAAGAGTTCCTAATTCTTGTTTTAAACTATCTGCCATTTCTTCTTTTACCAAAATATCAGCACCATCATCTGAAACTAAAATGTCTCCTACTTTTTCCCTTTTTATACCTAATTTGACAATTCCTCCTAGATAATTTCTATGACAATATTTACCTTTTTCTTCTTCTCCTAATATAACTCTTATTACTTTAAGAATTTTAGAATAATTTTTTTCTATCATATTTTTATCATATTTTTCTGGATAAATTATAAGTATATTTCTTTCAGCATTTTCAAAGCCTCCATACAAAATATAATTTGTAAACTCGATTTTTTTCATAAAATTTCTTACTAAAGATATTTGGTACATGTCTAAAAAGTCTGTATATTCTAATTTATCCCTTTGGTTTGAAAATTCAATTTTATCCAAGACTTGTGCTAATAAAATTTTATCTTCTTGTTTTTTATAATCATTTAATAATTTTTGTTTATCCATTTTTATCTCCTACTTCCTTTTGTAATAGTTAATATCTATTTGTAGATTTTATCAATATATGTTTTTCTTATGTATAAATTTTTTCTAATTCTTGTACTGTTCCATGTTTTATAAATTCATCAGGATATGCTTGTATTTCGATTTCTACATCTGATATTTTTTCATCAACAATTAGTTCTTTTATTGCTGTTCCTAATCCATTTATTTTAGTTCCATCTTCTATTGTTATAACTTTTTTAGTTTTTTCAATTGATTTTTTTATTGTTTCTACATCTAATGGCTTTATAAATCTAGCATTAATGACTTCTACATTTTTTCCTTCTTCTTTATAGTTTTCTGCTATTTCCATTGCTTTAGCAACTTTATTTCCTATTGCAATTATACTAATATCATTACCTTGTTTCAAAATTTCTGCTTTTCCTAAGTTTATTTTATCACATTTCTCAAATTTTATATCTTCATTTTCTCCTCCTCTTGGATATCTTATAACAACTGGCTTGTTCAATTTTATTGCAAATTCCAACATATCTTCCAATTCCTTAAAATCTTTTGGTGCCATTATTACTAAATTAGGAACTAGTCTGAAAAATGCCATATCTAGTATTCCTTGATGTGTTTCTCCATCTGCTCCAACTATTCCTGCTCTATCTACACACATAATTACTGGTAAATTTTGAATTGCTATATCATGAATAACTTGATCATATGCTCTTTGATAAAATGATGAATATATTGGTACAAATGGAATCATTCCTTCTTTTGCCATTCCTGCTGCCATAGTTAAAGCATGTTGTTCTGCTATTCCAACATCAAAAAATCTTTTTGGAAATTCTTGTTGAAATTTTGTTAGTCCTGTTCCATCTTTCATCGATGCTGTTACTGCAACTATTCTATTATCATTTTGGGCAATTTCTAATAATTTATTTCCAAATATTTTTGAATAATCATCTTTTTTCTCTTTCTTTGTTTTTCCTGTTTGTATATCAAAAGGACTTGTAGCATGAAATTTGTCTGGCTTCTCTTCAGCTATTTTATATCCTTTGCCTTTTTTTGTTAAAACATGTATAAGTACTGGTCCTTCAACTTGTTTACTAAGTTTTAATATATCTTCTAACATTTCTATATTATGACCATCAACAGGTCCCAAATAAGTAAATCCTATATCTTCAAAAAACATTTTGGGTATTATCAATTGTTTCATACTTCTTTTTATTCTTTGAATTATTTTTATAAGTGGTTTTCCAATTATCGGTATTTTATTAAATATTTTCTTTACTGATATATTTGATCTTGTATATAATTTTTTTGTTCTTAATTTACTTAAAAATCTATTTAGTCCACCTATATTTTTTGATATACTCATTTCATTATCATTTAATATGACAGTTATCTTTGTATTGCTAAATCCTGCATCATTTAAAGCTTCTAATGCCATTCCACCTGTTAATGCTCCATCTCCTATTACTGCTATTATTTGATTATTATTTCCTTTTATATCTCTTGCTCTTGCCATTCCTAAGGCTGCTGATATTGATGTACTGCTATGACCTGTATTGAAGTTGTCATATTCAGATTCATTTATTTTTGGAAATCCAGAAATTCCATTTAATTTTCTTAATGTTTTAAATTCTTCTCTTCTTCCTGTAATTATTTTGTGTACATATGATTGATGTCCAACATCCCATACTATTTTGTCTTCTGGCATATTAAAAACACTATGTATAGCAAGAGTTAGTTCCACTACACCTAAATTTGATGCTAAATGTCCTCCATTTTCTGATACTACTTTTATTATATAATCTCTTATTTCTTGTGATAGTTTATATTTATCTTTTATATTTAGGTCTTTTAGATCTTTTGGTGAATTTATGTTTTCTAACATTTTTACTTCCTCCAATTTTATAATTTACATTTTATTATAATAACATAATTTAATATAAATTGCTATATTCTGTACTAAAAATTTATGGCAAAAGTTACTGTATATTGGTTTTCAAAAAGTTAATAAATAATACTTTTATAATAATGGGAAAAAAATTCTTCCATAAATGGTTGTCTTTT
>CAOSZT010000145.1 GCA_948528155.1 uncultured Clostridia bacterium
TATATATGAAGTGTTCGTCAAAAGCTTATATATAAATGTTTTTCTAATATTAAAGGTTTATTATTAATTTAAGAACTTTTAAACTTATTTTTTTGTACCATTCTGTGCTTGTTTTGTTAGAGTAACAAAAATCTATGAATATCCTTAAAAATTTCGCAAAAAGTTCTAAAATTATTCCAATCAACATTAATATTTGAAAATCATTTATATATAAGCTTTTGGACTACTTACTATAAAAAAGTTTATTTAAAATGTTGTATAGTTTGTAATATTTAATATATAACTTATTCAACAATATTTGAATTACTATTAGAATTATCACTTTGATTACCAGGAATTACGCCACTAGTTATATATGGTAATGGATCAGTTGTTACTCCATTAATTCTCACTTCAAAATGAGCATGAGGACCAGTAGAATAACCTGTAGAACCAACTTTTAATATTGAATCTCCTCTTTTAACAGTTTGACCTACTTCTACTAAAATTTCTGATCCGTGTGCATATAAAGTAGAGACTCCTCCTCCATGGTCAATTATAACCATATTACCATAAGCTACATTATACGTAGCTTTTGTTACAATTCCATCATTTGCAGCAATAAAATCAGCTCCCATTGGTGCACCAATATCAATACCAGTATGTAATTTATATTGACCAGTAATTGGGTGAATTCTCATTGAGTATTTTGAGGTTATAGTACTGTAACCTGGAACAGGCCAAGCTAGTTGTCCTCCTATGTATTTAAGATTTAAACCTTGTTGTGCTAATTCTAAAATTTGTTTATTTATTTCTTCATATTGTAAATTAATTTCATCAATTTTATTTTGTAATTCTTTTTCTTCATCAGAAAGTTTTTCAATAAAATTTTCTCTCATTTTTCTGGTGTTTTGTAATGTTCTTGCAACTCTCGTTTGATTTTCTGTAATTACTGCTAATTCCTTCTTTTCTTTTTCTAATTTCTGTTTTGATATATCAATAGTTTTCTTTTTATCTTCCAATTCACTCAATAAATCTTCATCTATTTGAGCAAGTTCTGTTATAATATAATAGCTAGAAATAAAATCAGTAAGATTTTTAGATTTTAATAAAATATCCAAATACTGGGTTTCGCCAGCTTCATAAACTGCCACTAGTCTTTGTTCAAAAATGTCCTTTTGTTTTTTATACTTATCTGTTACTGTATTTAATTGATTTTCTATTTCATTAATAATTTCTTTTAATTCTGTAATCTTACTTGTTTGTTCTTCTAACTGTTTTTCTGCTGTTTCTATTTTATTGTCTAGTTTTTCAACTTGTTGTAAATTTTCTGATAAATCACTTTGGACATTTTCTAGTTCTCCATTTGCTTCATTTAATTGATTTTGTAGTTCTTCTCTTTTTGTTTGTAAATCTACTGTATTTTTTGTTGTATTATTTTCAATTTCATTTTCTGCATATGTAAAAGTTGTTATAAAACAAATTAGTAAAATTAAAACAACACATAAATTTTTACGCATGTTTTCTCCTTTCACTACGCTTCGCTCCGTTCATCGTCATACAAAATTTTTTTCAAAAATTTCGTCTGCCAAATCTAGGGTCTTTTCCATTGCTTCGCTCCGTTCATCGTCATACAAAATTTTTTTCAAAAATTTCGTCTGCCAAACCTAGGGTCTTTCCATTGCTTCGCTCCGTTCATCGTCATCCAAAATTTTTTTCAAAAATTTCGTCTGCCAAATCTAGGGTCTTTCCATTGCTTCGCTCCGTTCATCGTCTTCTTATACTTTAAGATATTTTCTCATAGATATTACACTTCCTGTTGCTCCTATTCCAATTCCTAATAATATATATACAAATATTATCGATGATATCATATCTTTAAAACTTACTAAACTCATATTCATAATTTTCATAAAGTCAATATTTACTGCTTGTTGAGCAATTAAGCTATATGCTCCACCAACTATTACTATTGAAATACTACTTGCTATTATTCCTATTATTATACCTTCTACAATAAATGGCCATCTTATAAAATTATTTGTTGCTCCTACATATTTCATTATTGATATTTCTTTTCTTCTTGCATGTACTGTTAATTTTATGGTATTTGATATTATAAATATTGATATAATTATAAGTAATACTAATATTACACCTGTAACTATTTTTATTGCTTTTGCTACATTTAATAAAGTTGTTACTGTTGTATTATTACTTGTTATTCTTTTTATATTGTTAAATGTTAATATTTCATTTTGTATATCTTTACTTAGGTTTAAATCTGTTAATGTTACAACATATGATACCGAAAATACTTCTGCATTAAGTTCATCTAATAAATCTGCTTTATCTCCAAAACCTTCTTTTAATGTGTTTATAGCATCTTGTTTTGATTTTTTTTCTATGGTACTAATTCCATTTAATGCTCTTATTTTTTCTCCAACTTCTTGTATTTCTTCATCTGTAGCATCAGTTGTTAAAAATACTTGAAATCCTTGTTCTGATTTTATATCATCAACAAAGTGATTAATATTTTCTCCAAGCATTAAAAATATTCCAAATATTATCATTGTTGCACACATAATCATTAAAGATGCTCCTGTTGATTTTTTGTTTTTAAATACGTTTCCAAATCCTTCTCCTATTAAATATCCAAATATATTATATTTCACAATCATAACCACCTTTTTTATCATCTCTAACTATATCGCCTTTTTCTATGTGTATTACTCTTTTTTTCATTTTATCAACTAAATCTTTTGCGTGTGTAGCTACTACTACTGTAGTTCCTCTCATATTTATTTCATTTAATAGATTCATTATTTCTGATGCTGTTTCTGGATCTAAGTTTCCTGTTGGCTCGTCTGCTATTAGCATTGAAGGATTATTTACTAATGCTCTTGCTAATGCGACTCTTTGTTGTTCTCCTCCTGATAGTTCATTTGGATACATTTTTGCTTTTCCACTTAATCCTACTAGTGATAATACCATTGGTACTTGTCTTCTTATATGTCTAGGTGTTGCTCTTACTATATACATTGCATATGCTACATTATCATATACTGTTTTGTCAGGTAATAATCTAAAATCCTGAAATACTACTCCCATACTTCTTCTCAAATATGGTACTCTACTTTGTTTTAAAAATGTTGTATCTTTTCCATTTATTATTATACTTCCTGAAGTTGGTTCTTCTTCTTTTAATATTAGTTTAATTAGTGTTGATTTCCCACTTCCTGAAGTACCTACCAAAAATGCAAATTCGCCTTTATTTATTACAAAATTTGCATTTTTTACTGCTTTTGTTCCTGTGTCATATATTTTTGATACATTTCTAAATTCTATCATATTTGTTTTTTCTTCCTTTCACTCCACTTATGCTCCATTTATTGTATATAAAGATTTTTTTATATTTATATCTAAATTTACTTTTTATTTTATTTTGTATTTTTTTTAATGTTTTTGTCGACTTTTATTCTCTTAAATCATACCAATAATCTGCATTTTTTGCAATAGTTTTAATAAAAAATTCACTAGAAATTTTTGGAAACGATGAATATTTTTTTTATTTTTTATTCTTTATATAATTCTTCAAGTACAATAACAAACATGGCATGAGACCATCCAAGTCCAATAACCCAATTAGGTTTTAAGGTTTCATTACATACTTGTTCACCTAAAAGAAAATGTTTGCCAACAGTTTTTACTACAAAATCAAAACATTCTTTAGCTAATTTTTTCTCTCCAGCTTGTAAATAATACAAAGTCATCCACAAATTTGCAATAGGCCAAGGATTGCCATTCATATAATTATCTTCTTCAAACCTTTGGTATCCGCCAGTATAAGTTCTTAGAGATAGATTAATTCTTTCAACAGTATTCTGAATTTTCTTTTCTTTAGGCTTAAATACATTAAAAGGAGTAACAGCTCCTAAAAGACTAATGTCCATTTTTCTATCTTTGGCATTTCTTACATATGAATTTTTTTGTTCATCATACATATTATTATTTATATACTTTTTAACTTCAACTTGTAATTTTTCAATCTCTTTAATTGACTTAGCAATTTTTTCTTCTTTTAATCTATTATTTTCAAAGTCAGAAACATTATCAGCTAATACACCATAAATTCTAAGTATACATTCAAAAGCTGAATATATACTTGCAAAAGAATATAAATGTTCTCCTTCACACATCTCCCATAAATCATAACTTACATGATATTTTTTAGTATTATCAAAAATGTCTTTTACATATCTTTTAAGAAAATCAACTGCCTTTTCACACATCTGTAAATTATCTTTTAAAAACTCTTTAGATTTTGAATATTTATAATGCTCATAAACTCCATATACAATACTTGCAGTTTCATCAATTTGATACCCCCAACAAGGAGCTAATTTACCATCTGTATAAAATCTTTGCTCAAACATTCCATTTTTACTTTGTACTTTTTTGCAAAAAACCTTATAAAATTTTTCTACCTCTTTATCCATTTTCAAAATGTCCATAGCTTTAGTTATAAAAACTGCATCTCTTGGCCAACAATAGGCATATCTACCACATTTTGAAAAATTCTCATCAATCTCAGGAGATGCAATAATGGCACCTGTATCTAAATTAGTTAATAATGGAAAAAGTAAAATACTTCTTTTATATATTTCAAATATTCTTTCATCATAAGCATTTTCTGTGTCTTTTAATTTCAATCCATTATGTTTTTTTACATATTTTCTCCAAAAAGTTTTAGTATTTACATATTCCTTTTCAAAATCGATTTTCTTTATTCTTTCAATTTCATCTTCTATATCAGATATATTTTTATTTTCATCTATTAAAATACATATTTGCAGTTCTTTTTTTTCACCTGGTTTTATTATACCTATATCATAGGCAATTGATGAATCTTTTGACATTCCTATATAATCTTTATCATAAATTTCAGTTCTTTTTATGTTTTCACTACTTCCATTTATTTGATGTTTTATTATTTCTTTTCCTTTTGCAAATGTTGAAAATGCAAAATCATGTGCATATTGTGTCATTCCTCCATCAACAATTTTACATCCAACCCAATTGTTTGTGTCTGATAATAATTCAGAATGTATGTAAAACTCTGTTTTTAAGTCTATTGTTCCTTCATTAATAAATATATATTTTTTAGATAATACATTTTCTTTAATTAACATATAATCTGTTTGTACTATTTTTAAATTAAAATATGTATTTGTGATTTCTGTATTTAATATGTTTGTGTCTGTGTCATAGTATTGCTTGTATATATTGTTTATGTCATTATGTATATATATTAAGTCAGATTCATTTACTTTTACACCTGTATGTATATATTTTATGTATTGTTTGTTATCTTTGCTTGGGAAATATATTCTTTGTATTTCTCCTTTTTCTGTGTATGTCGCTATCATTTTTTTGTTTCCTATTATTGCTTCATTTAAGTATTTATTTTCCATTACTAAATCCTTTCTTAAAAAATATGGGAAAATGGAAAGAGGGACGTTCCTTGAAATCCCCGCTACAAGGGATTTCAAGGAACGT
>CAOSZT010000146.1:0-235 GCA_948528155.1 uncultured Clostridia bacterium
GTGCATCTGCATTACAAGGTAGACAAGTTGGTGGTTTAATGGTTACTAACAAACTTGGTGTTCAAGTTAGAATGAATAAAGAATTAGAAACTTATACAGTAACTTATAATGCAAATGGTGGTACAGGTTCAATTGATTCTGTAGAAGTTGAGGCAGGAAAATCTATTACATTGAGTGATGGTACAGGTTTAACTGCTCCAACAGGTAAAACTTTCAAAGGATGGGCTAAATCAGC
>CAOSZT010000146.1:270-5510 GCA_948528155.1 uncultured Clostridia bacterium
AAAAGCCATATCGAAACTGTTACACTTCTAACCTTGAAAAATCAATAGTTATAGCGATTTTTAATAGTAAAAATGTTGTGAATGTCAACCATTTGTCAACCAAAATTTTATGCGGTTGACAATTATATGTAAAAAATAAGAGCCTTAATGACTCTTATTTTGATTTACAGCTTTTTCAAATATTTCTACAGAATTATTACTCATTTTTTCTGTATGATGCACATAAGTATTATAAGTAGTTTCTATATTGGCATGACCTAGCCTAACTTGAACATCTTTTATTTCTGCTCCATTTTCAATTAGAGTAGTTGCATGGGTGTGCCTTAAAGAATGGTAGTTAAATGTTATACCTAAACCATAATTGATTACTTTAGATGCATATTTGAAAGAATTAGGAGTAACAAGTTCGCCATCTTCTTTTGTACATACCATTTCCACTTTTTTTAATGTACCAGAAGGAATATTTGCTTTCAAAAAATATAAAGGTCTATATTCTTTATTGTCAATAATTTCAATTCCTTCATATACACAAGTATAATGGCAACCGTATTTTAATTTATTCTGTAATTGATCCTTTTTATATTTTTTTAGAATATTGAGTAAAGTGTTTCCTATTTCTATTGTTCTTGTACTCGTTGGTGTTTTAGGAGTACCAAAATACCATAGTTTAGTATCTTCATTATAATAGATTATTTTATTTATTGATATTTTTTTATTTTCTAAATCGATATCATCCCATGTTAATCCTAAAGTTTCTCCAATTCTAAAACCAGTATAATAACCAATCATAATGGGTAAATAAAAAGTAGAGCCATAAGGGAAGCGGTCTATTATTTTTTCAAATTCCTCAGGTTTTATATATTTATGATTTGCATCAGTTTTAGAATGCTCATATTTTGGAAATTTCACATATAGCATAGGACTACTTTTTATAAAGTTACATGGATGCACAGCATACTTTAAGGCACCAGATAAAACACCCATAAGATTTGTTAAATGGCTCTTACTGAAACCATTAATGTATTTTGAATTTATAAATTCCTGTAGAATAGTAGGAGTGAGTGATTTTAATTTATAAATTCCTATACTAGATTTGATGTGATTTTCAATATAATTCTTATAAGATTGTTGTGTATTTATTTTTAATTCTAATGTTACATAGTTTTTATACCAATAGTCGAAGTAATCTGATACAGATATCTCTGATGGTTCAAAATGTAACCCAGAATTATTATATTCGGCGAGAGCTTTTACACCTGCATCAAGAGCTTCCTTTTTAGTATTAAAACCAGACTTTGTAATTTGTTTTCTTTTTCCTTCGATTTTTGCAGCTTCAAATTGATACTGCCATTTTTGACCTCTTTTTCTTACATTAATTTCTGACATAAAAAATACCTCCATTTTTCTTTAATTTATTTTCATAAACACTTGAAAAATAGAGGTACTTTGTATATAATTACAAAGTAAACACTTTTCGAAGTGCTTATGCTCTGGATAATGTGTGACGTTCCGCAAAAAATGTAACACATTATCCTTTTTTATTTTATTCAACATTATTTTCAGTTAATATATCTTCTAAGTTCATAGCAATAGCTTCTTCACAAAAACTACATAATTTTAATCCTTGATGTTTGGCTTCTTCAATAGATATTAATTTCCATCCATTAAACTTTTCTCTATAAACGTTAGACCATCGTTTATAGCAACCTGTACATTTATGATAAGTCTTTCCATCTTCAGATATTAAAACATAGTCATCTAAATCTAATATTAGTTTATCACTTACTTTTTCTACTTTTCCATTTGAATGAGTTATAGTTACTAAAGTATCTTCAAAGGATTTTTGAAATCGTTCGTCATGTTCTTTTTTATCATTTTTTAGTAAATATTCTTTATATTCTTTTATTTCTTTTTCTAAAGCTCTAATACGAGAGATGTCTTTTTTGTTCTTAAAAATACATTTTACTTCATTGTCAATTTCATTATTGGTATAGCAGTGAAATACCATACCATGTTGATAGTTGTTTGTATCTTTAACGATAAATAATATATTTGCTGTTCTAACATCAAATTCAGTCTTTTTGCCATTTGATAGTATAATTATCTTATTATTAATTTTATCTAGAGAAACATCATTCTTTTTAGAGCGATTAAATAAATACATCAAAAGTTCTCCTCCTATTTAAAAGCACTGTTATTTTCTACTTTTACAACTTCACCTAAAATTTCTAAATCTTCAAAATTAAAATCATATTGAGTAGGGAAGTTCCACATATTCATAGCTTGTAATTCTACATTTCCATTATCAGATTTGATTACTTTACGAATAATTGGATTGCCATTCTTAATTTTCAATAAATAAGTTTTTCCATTAGAAAAATCATTATATTTTTTTATTATGGCTATATCTCCAATATCAAGAAGAGGAGCCATAGAACTATCTGAAGCATATATTGCAAAATAATTTTTTGGGTCATCTTCAGCAATGTCTGTTCTATATGAATAAGGTATTTTTTGCAGAATTTCATTGGTAGAAAGATTTATTACATCTATTTCTGCAATTTTAGTTCTTCCATCCATAGATACATCATATCCCATTAACCAGCCGAGGATCTACATCTAAAGCTTTTGATAATAAATATACACCATCTTGTTTTGCTTTGTATCGACCAGACATATAAGAACTTATTTTAGATTTAGAAATACCTGTTTTTTCTGCTAAATCAATTGGTTTTATATTTCTTATAAATAAAGCTTTTGAAAGTCTGTTAGCAAAAGTATCTATTCTTCCATTCATTTTTTCCCTCCTATATAAATTCTTTATTAAAAAAATAATATCACAAAAGTTTAGAAATGTCAAACATTTTACGGCTTTTTGAAAATAAAATTTAGAAAAAACTAAACTTTTTTTGAGAAATGTATTGACAAAACAAAAAAACAGATATAATATGTTATCAGTTTAGAAAAAACTAAACAAAAAGGAGGCGAGAAAGAATGGCTAAAAGTAGAAATAAAAAATGTGTATTTGACTTTGGAAAATTACAAGGCAGAATTAGAGAATTACATATTACACAAGATAATGTTGCTCAATATTTAAATATTAATAAATCTACATTCAGTCTTAAAGTAAATAATCAAGTACCGTTTACACAAGATGAAATTCATCAAATGCTTATTTTTTTGAAAATACCAGATGAAGAAATAAAGCTATATTTTTTTGAAGAAAAAGTTTAGAAAAAACTAAACGAAAGGAGAAGAAATGAAAAAATTAAAAAATGCGGAACGTCACACAAAACAAGGAGGAAATTTTGATGGAAGATATTTTGTATACTGTAGCTGAAACAGCTAAGCTATTAAAAACTAACCCTAATTACATATATGACTTAATAAATAAAGGATTATTACCAGCATTAAAATTGGGAAGTTTCAAAATTAGGAAATCTTCATTATTAGAATTTTTATCAAGATATGAAGGACAAGACCTAACAGATCTAGATAATATCAAAGAATTGGAAGGAGTGAAAAAAGTTGAAAATATCAGATAAAAAGAAATTTATAGTTAGAGTAATCGAAATATTAGTAATCATAGTAACAATTATAGTAACACCGATAGCGATAAAATATGCAACTGCAGTAAGAGGCTATGAAGCGGTTGGCGGAGAGTATTTATTACCAATATTCGCTTTAGTTATTATTCTTATTATAGAAACAATTTATGAAGCAAGTGAAGAGAGTAAAAAAATAAAAAAAATGGAGGAAAACAGAAATGGAATTAAAAGATAGTATTTTAGAAAAAATAACAAGTTTATATGCTCTATTAAGCAAAATTGATAGATATTGGACAAAAGCAGAAATTACAAAATCAATAAAGCAATATAATTCGATGGAATTAGATGTAAGAGTATATACATTTTTAGAAGAAGATGGAGAAGATGAAAAAAGGCTTGCATATATTGTAAAAGAAAAAATAAATCTAATGGAATCGACTGTTGAACAAGATTTGAATTACTTATTAGAAGATGTGAAAAAATTAGTTGTTTCAAAAGAAGAGGAGGAAGCAAAATGCCAAACAAATTAGATAAATGCTATTACTGGCACATTGTTACATTAGCAATAATGAAATATAAATTGAAAAGATTAGGAGGAAACTATAATGGCTAAACATTCAGCTAATGACATAGAACTAGATAATAAATATGGAAAGATAATATCTAGACAAGGAGTAAGGTTGGTTTATTTAGAGGATCGTGTAAAAGAATTAGAAGATAAACTAGTACAGGAAAGAGTAAATCGTATAGAAGATTTGCAGGCACTAAGATATATCGCAGAATCTAACATAGACAATAACCAACAAAACATATTGAAAGCAATTGCAGGAATTACTGCGGAAACATTAGAGCAAATAACTGGAGGAATTATACAAAATAAAAAAGAGAAGAATTTTTATATCGACCAAGACACATAAACTCTACTCTTTAGAGTATTTAAGAAATACCCATATATTTATTTTATCAAATATATGTTTTATTGTCAAGAATTACAAAGGAAGGAGTGTAAAAGTATGTGAATAGGAAAAACAAAATTGATTTAGAAAAACAGCTCTCTGAATTCTATTCTACATTAGACTACAAGCCTATCTCTGCAAATGCTATTTCAATATACTTAGTATTACTGGAGATAGCTCGCAAGACTGACTGGCTTTGTGAGTTTAAAGTAACCAATACTATTCTAATGAGCAAAGTTAAAGGATTAAACATATCTTCATTACAAAGGGCAAGAAATGAACTGCTTAATAATGAATATATTTCATACAAGAAGCGGTGTAAATCAGAATGATGCTTCTACATATAGTATAACAAAATTGTATTTTGAACAAGCGAGTGAACAACCGAACGCACAAGCAAAAGGACAAGCAGACGAATACATTATAACTAAACTAAACTTATTATTTAATTATATTTATGAAGAGGAAAGCGGAAAAGAAATCGGACTAAAACAAAAGGACAAGGAACCACTAATAACACTATTGAAAAGGCTAGAAATGTATTGTAGTACCAGTGAAATATATAAGCTTATGCCAGAGGAGAGGGTACTAGATGAAAAAATAATGTTTTGGGCATTAAAGGAAATATATTTAAGTCCACACAGAGTTTATTTGAATAATCTCAAAAGGGATAAATTCACACTAAAATATTACAAAACCAAAAAATACATAATGGAAAAACCAGAATATCGACTAG
>CAOSZT010000147.1 GCA_948528155.1 uncultured Clostridia bacterium
AAATAAGTAAAACATATAATAAAAATAAATATTGTAAAAATTATAATAATGTGTTAATATAAAATTGAAAATAAATAGGGAGAAGGATAAAAATGGAAAAATATAAAACAAAAACGGAGGAAGAAGAAAAAATAATTATGGAAATACCAAATGAAGAAAAAAAATCAAAAAGCAAAAAAACTAAAAATAAAAAAACCTTTTTATCAATTACTATAGTAGGAATAATATTTTTAATAGTCATTATTTTTTCTACAATATTTGCAATTGCAAATATTAATAATGAAAATATATTAAATGGTATAAAAATAGAAGAAATAGATATGTCTGGTTTATCAAAAGAAGAAGCAAAATCCAAATTAGAATTAATATATAATGAAAAAAAACAAAAAGACATTTTATTAAAATATGAAGATTATGATGCAACTATTAATCCTGAATTATTAGAAACAAATTATAATATTGATAAAGCAATAAATGAAGCAATTTTAATAGGAAAAGATAGTAATATCTTTATAAATAATTATAATATAATATTTTCTTTTTTAGGCAAGAAAAATATTAATGTTGAAATGAAAATTAATGAAGAAGTTACAAAACAGACCATAGAAGATATAAGTGTTAATATCCCTGGAGCAGTAGTTGAATCAGCTTATTATATTGAAGGAAATAAATTAATTATAACTAAAGGAAAAGAAGGATTAAAAGTTGATACTGAAATTTTAATAAACAAATTAAAAGACAATTTAAGAGACGTTAATGTAACACAAGAATATATAGAAATACCAGTTACTAACAAAATACCTGATGAAATAGACATTGAAAAAATACATACTGAAATTTATAAAGAAGTTAAAGATGCTTATTATACAAAAGATCCATTTACAATTCATCCTGAAGTAGAGGGTGTAGATTTTAATGTAGAAGAAGCGAAAAAAATATTAGAAGAACACAAAGAACAATATGAAATAGAATTAATAATAACAAAACCAAAAAAGACAACATCAGAAATAGGATCAGAAGCATTTCCTGACTTACTAGCAACATATTCAACAAACTATGATGGAAGTAATGTAAGTAGAACAACTAATTTAAGAATAGCATGTCAAAAAATTAATGACAAAGTAATACTACCAGGAGAAACATTTTCATACAACAAAACACTAGGAGAAAGGACATATGCAGCTGGATATAAAGATGCCAAAGTATATGAAAATGGTCAAGTTGTAGATGGTATAGGAGGAGGAATATGCCAAATATCATCAACACTATATAACTCAGTATTAATGTCAAATATGGAAATTGTAGAAAGAAGAAATCATCAATTTGTAACATCATATACACCACCTGGAAGAGATGCAACAGTAGTATATGGTCAAACAGACTTTAGATTTAAAAATCCAAGAACATATGCAGTAAAAATAAAAGCAAGTATATCAAATGGAGTTGCAACAGTCGCAATATATGGCATTAAAGAAGAAAATGAATATAAAGTCTCATTTAGTACAAAAACAATTTCATCAATTCCATATACTATTAAATATGTAGAAGATAACTCTTTAGCTATTGGAACTGAAAAAGTTACACAAAAAGGAGCAAATGGCATTATAACTGAAACATATATAATTAAAAGCCTAAATGGAAAAGTAGTCTCAACAAAATTGCTTTCAAAAGATACTTATAATGCAATGCAGAAAATTATTTTAAAAGGAACAAAAGGTGCTATAACAAATAATAATACAAATCCAGAAAATGATACAAATGTAAATAATAATGAGCAAAACAATAATCAGGAAAATAACAATGAACAAGGAAATCCAACAGAAGATAAACCTCAAGAGAATACAGAAATTGTAAATGAAAATACAAATGTAATAGTATAGATATATAAAACAAAAAATAGTAATATTTTATTGAAAGAAGGTATAAATATTGAGTAGAGTAGATAAAACAAATTATTATTTAGATATTGCAGAAATTGTAGCAGAAAGAGGTACATGTATTAGAAATAATTATGGAAGTGTAATTGTAAAAAATGATGAAATTATATCAACTGGATATACTGGTGCTCCAAGAGGAAGAAAAAATTGTTTAGATTTAGGAGTTTGTAGAAGAAATGTAAATAATACACCATCTGGAGCAGGTTATGAACTCTGTAGATCTGTACATAGTGAACAAAATGCAATAATTAGTGCTAAAAGAAAAGATATGATAGGTGCAATATTATATTTAGTAGGAATTAATAAAAGAAATGGAGAGTATATTACAGACAATGAACCATGCACTTTATGTAAGAGAATTATAATTAATTCAGGCGTAGAAAAAGTTATAATGAGAGATTCTAAAAAGAATTATAGAATTGAAGAGGTAAAAAAATGGATTGAAAATGACGATACTTTAATGTAATTAATAAAAACTATTTTTTAAATTTTAAAAGGAAGAATTACACTATTTTTTTAATTAGCATTTGACAAAAAGTTAGTATTTAATAAAAAATAAATGTGTTAAAATAAACATTTTGCAATTTTTCAAGTGGAATTAAGAGAACATATAAAAATTCAAAAGTTTCGAATTATGCTATTTTTCAATAAAAATGAAGAAGAGCATAATTTTTAGAATATTTATCATTTTTTGAGTAAATAAAATACCTATTTAAATTTTACTTTAAAATAGGTAAATTTGGTGGGCAATCTGGGATTCGAACCCAGGACCTTTCGATTAAGAGTCGACTGCTCTAGCCAACTGAGCTAATCACCCATATTGAAATTACTACTTTTGATTAAATAGTGCTTATAGATAAACTGGTGTGAAAGTGGTGCTTATCCATTTCCTAATAGTTTCATTATAACTTCCATCTCCCTACAACCAAAAGAGTTTTTGCATATTCTCATTTGATAGGTACTTACTGATTAAGAGTTATCTGCTTTACCAACTAAGCTAAGGCACATATATCAAATTTTATGTTCCAATTATTCAATTTTATATTAGGACAAAACTATGGACTGTAGGGACATGCACTTATTATTGACATTATTAAAAGACAGTTACTTTACTAACTAAGCTAGTCACCAAATTTAAAATAAAACTAAATTTAGAACAAAAACATTATAGTACCAAAAAATAAAAATGTCAAGAGGAAAATTTAAAACTTATGTAAACTTTTAAAGCGAAACACATTGACAACAACAAAATAAAAAGTTAAAATATAAATAGAAATAAAAGAAAGAGGTGGGTTACATGTTAAAAATATATAACACAAACACAGAAACTAAAAAAATAGAAGAAATAAAAGAATTCCAAAAAGGAAGTTGGATAAGTCTAGTAAACCCATCAGAAACAGAAATAAAAAAAGTATGTGAAAATGTAAAAATACAAGAAGACTTTATAAAAGACGCATTAGACTTTGAAGAAAAGGCAAGAATAGACAAAGAAGAAGACGATGGAACAATACTATTTGTAGTAGATGTACCAATAATAGAAAAAAGCGAAGAAAATGAAGTATATACAACAATGCCACTAGGAATGATAGTAGTAAGAGACGACTATTTCATAACAGTATCACTAAGAAAAAACAAAATAATAGAAGACTTTGAAAAAAGGAAAATAAAAGACTTCCAAACATACAAGAAAACAAAACTAATATTCCAAATACTATACCTAAACTCATCATATTATTTAGCACACCTAAAACAAATAAACAAAGAAACAGAAATAGCAGAATACATATTAAAAAACTCAATGAAAAACAAAGAATTGCTAAAATTATTAAGTTTAGAAAAAAGTTTAGTATATTTTACAACATCACTAAAATCTAATGAATTAATAATGGAAAAAACACTAAGAGGAAAAATAATAAAACTATATGAAGAAGATGAAGACATACTAGAAGACGCAATAACAGAAAACAGACAAGCAATAGAAATGTCAAAAATATATAGTGACATATTAAATGGAACAATGGACGCATATGCATCAATAATATCAAACAATCTAAATGGAGTAATGAAATTCTTAACATCAATAACAATAGTGCTAGCAGTTCCAACAATGATATCAAGTTTTTGGGGAATGAATGTAGGATTACCATTCCAAAATAGCAAAATTGGATTTCTAATAATGATAGGAATATCAATTATATTGACATTATTAGTGACTTGGTGGCTAAAGAAAAAAGATATGCTAAATTAATTTATAAATTAAAAAACTTAAATGTGCCAAAAGGAAAATTCACTTTTGGCACATAAATAGTTAAAACTTAATTTAATTCATCACCCAAAATACTTCTAATTTTATCCAACTGGATTTGCAACTTATTATATAAAGCAAAATCAACAACAGAAGTATCACCAGACTCATAAGCCAATAAACTTTTTTCTATATCAAGAATTTTAAATTTATGAACTTTAGCATTTTGATTTTTATACATATAAATAGGAACATAATCAACTTTATTAATAGAAATTTTACCATTTAAATTTTTAGTAATACTTAAATTTAAAATTGCAGAATTTCTAGTAATTTCATCTCTTTGGTCAGCAGTAAAATTACCCAAAGCATATATAACAAAAACATCTTTAACAGTACCATCTTCTAAAGTAATACTCCTTTTCTCCATAGGCTGTAAAACATGAGGATGATTACCAATAATTATATCAACACCATTTTCAAAAAGAAAATCAGCAAGTTCCTTTTGATCAGAATTAGCAGTTGTTTTATACTCTGTACCCCAATGCATACAAGCAACAATCATATCTACATTTTGTTCCTTTGCTTGATCAATCTGTTTTCTAATTAAATCTCTATCAATCAAATTAACACAAAACTCCTTACCAAACGGAACAGGAATACCATTAGTACCATAAGTATAATTTATAAAAGCAATATTAACACCTTTAACATTTTTTATTAAAATTTTTTCTTGTTCTTCTGATGTTTTATAAGTACCTAAATGAGAAATATCAACACTATCAAAAACATCAATAGTTCTACAAAGTCCATCAAAACCAAAATCTAAAGCATGATTTCCAGCCAATGTAATAACATTAACACCAATCTTTTTTAAAGCATTAGCTAAACTATCAGGAGTATTAAAAGTAGGATAATTACTATAACCTTTATCTTCACCAGCAAAAGTAGTTTCCAAATTTCCAATAGTTATATCAGAAACTTTTGTATAATAACTAATATCTTCAAAAACATAAGAAAAATCATATTCATTTGTTTCTTTAATATAAGCATCAAAATACTGAGTATTATGACATAAAATATCTCCAATTGCAGTCATAGTAAAAGTAATAGGCTCATCTTTTGGATCAACTTGATTTTCCTTAACTTCCTCTATTTTTTTATATCCAAATAATATTTTTTCAATATTGTCATTAATTTGACTGACTTCTAAGTATTCCTTCTGAGCTATTTTTAATGAATTATTTTTTTGAGGATTAATTATACTAATTAATATTAAAAAAATTAGTAAAATTATAATTATCAAAAATAAACTAATTTT
>CAOSZT010000148.1 GCA_948528155.1 uncultured Clostridia bacterium
GGTATCCATATACCTTTTAAATTTAAGTTAGACATTCCCTCACCTTCTTTCGTTTGTTCGTCTTATTTTTAATTTCTAGCCATTTTTAATTGCTTTTAGTATAATTTTATATTTCTAAAATGTAGATAAAAAATTTCCACAAAAATAAGCCTTAGACCTATTTCTAAATCTAAAGCTTATTTCTTTTCTGAATTTTTGCGACAGTGTTGCAAAAATTCCAGACACGTCTGGAATTTTTCATTTATTATTTATTTTCATCATTTGTTTCTTTTTCATTTTCTTTTATAACCTGTTCTACTTGTGCAATTAATTCTTCTTGTTTTGGTATATAATATGTATATTTTGATGCAAATAAATTATTGTTTAATCCCCCTATACTATATTCTGCAACAACATTATCTTTTTCTGCACAAAGTATAATTCCAATAGGCTTATTATCTCCTTCATCATTTACTTCTTCTTCATAATAATTTAAGTACATATTCATTTGTCCAAAATTTTCTGGTTTTAAGTTTCCCATTTTTAAATCTATTAACACATAGGCTTTCAAAATTTTATTGTAAAATACCATATCCACATAATAATGCACATTTCCAAGTGTAACTCTTTGTTGTGAACCTACAAACATAAATCCTTTTCCCAATTCTAATAAAAAATTTTCAATATGCTTAATTAATTTATATTCTAAATCTTTTTCCAATAATGGCTTTTTCTCTGGAACTCCTAAAAATTCAAAAACAAATGGATCTTTTATCATGTCTTCTGGTGAATTTAATATTTGTCCTTCTTTTGCTAATTGTAAAACCTTTTCTTTATTTGCTTTTCCATCTGATAATAATAATCTTTCAAATAATGAAGTTTCTATTTGTCTCTGCAATTCTCTAACTGACCATTTACTATTAATAGTTTCTTTTTCATAAAAATTTCTTTTATTTTCATCTTTAATAGCTATTAATTCGCAATAATGTGACCATCCCAAAATTCCAGACGTGTCTGGAATTTTCGAATAAACTAGATAAAATCTTCTCATATTGAATAAATTACTTTTTGAAAAACCTTTACCAATATCATTTGTTAATTTTCTTGAAACATTTAATAATATTGCTTTTCCATATTCTGCCTTTATTTTTCCAGATTGCTCTTTTTCAATTATAGTTTTTCCTATATTCCAATATGTATCTACAAGTGTTCCATTTACTTCTTTAGATATTTTGTTTCTTGCCTCTAATACTAACTTTTTTATTTCTTCTGCCAACTCATTAGAAATTGCTTCTTTATCTATTAATTGTTTTTCCATAATTTACCTTCTTTCTAATTTGGCAGACACTGTCTACCAAATTTAATTATCCTTCATTAATTGGCATTATATCACTTATTTTCAACTTTTTCATTATAAATTCAAAAAAAGATGAACTTGTATTTATTTTTTTAAAAATCATCTTCTAAATATGTGAAAATTTTATAATTTTTAAATTGTTGTTAGGAGGAAACCTTTGCTATTACTACATTTTAATTTTTAGTCATAAGAGAATAAAATCGTAATAACTAATGCAACCAAAGTTACACCTTCACACTTATTACCTAAAAGTATTTTCATAATCCATACCTCTTTCATTTTATATTTTTATATAAATACTAAACAAAATTATTATATCTATAAATAATGTATTTGTAAAACCTTATTTATGTATATTTTGTACTATTTTTTTCTAACGAGGTTGTTATATAATAAGTTTTAATATAGGATATTTATTAATTTTGAAAAACTATGAAAATATTAGATTGTTCAATATCAGAATTAATTAATATTGAAAAAGATACTTAAGTCTTTATTTTCAATATTCTTTTGTAGAAATCATCAAAAAATCACCTTGACATCATTAATAATTTAGCATATACTAAACACATAAAAAAGTTGTAAAAACTAAACAACTAAATAAAAAGGAGGCATAAAAATGGATAACTTAATAGAAATAAGATGGCATGGTAGAGGAGGTCAAGGTGCAAAAACAGCATCATTATTATTAGCCGATGCAGCATTTAATACTGGAAAATATATTCAAGGATTTCCAGAATATGGACCTGAAAGAATGGGAGCACCAATAACAGCATATAACAGAATAAGTAATACACCAATAACAGTACATAGTAACATATATGAACCTGACTTTGTTGTAGTAGTAGATGATACACTACTTGAAACAGTTCCAGTAACAGAAGGATTAAAAGAATCAGGAGCAATAATAATAAATACAACTAAAACACCAGAATACTTAAAAAAAGTATTAAAAAACTACAAAGGTAACATATACACAATAGATGCAAGAAAAATTTCAATAGAAACACTTGGAAAATATTTTCCAAATACCCCAATGCTTGCATCAATAGTAAAAGTAAGTGGAATAATGACAGATGAAGCATTACTTGAAGATATGCAAAGTTCATTTAAACACAAATTTGCAAAAAAACCAGAAGTAATTGAAGGAAATATGAAAGCTTTAAAAATATCATTACAGGAAATAACAAAAATACAATAACATGTCAAAATAAAAAGTCTTTGACCAAAAGTAAATAATTTATTCCAATAGCATTTTTCTATTAAATAAAATATTTTACTAAAAGTATATATTATATAAGAAAGGAGTTAAATTATGACAAATATAAATAAAACAACCCCTATGGAAAATTTAAGTATAGGTGGAAACATCTATACAGCAGGAAATGCAAAAGAATTTAAAACAGGAGATTGGAGAAGTGTAAAACCAATATGGCTAGAAGAAAAATGCAAACAATGTGGATTATGTTTTCCAGTTTGTCCTGAAAATAGTATACCTGTTTGTAAAGATACTTTAAAAAGAACTGATTATAATTATGATTATTGTAAAGGATGTGGTGTATGTGCAAAAGCCTGCCCATTTACAGCAATAGAAATGAAGGAAGAAGGTGTAAATGAATAATGAGTATAAGAGAAAGATTAAGTGGTAATGAAGCAGTAGCAACTGCTATGAAACAAATAAATCCAGATGTTGTAGCAGCATTTCCAATTACACCATCAACAGAAATTCCACAATACTTTTCAACATTTGTTGCAAATGGATCAGTAGATACTGAATTTGTTGCAGTAGAAAGTGAGCATAGTGCAATGAGTGCATGTATTGGTGCTGAAGCTGCTGGCTCAAGAGCTATGACTGCTACATCTGCAAATGGTTTATCTTTAATGTGGGAAATGATTTATATAGCTTCAAGTTTAAGACTTCCAATAGTTTTAAATCTTGTAAATAGAGCTGTATCAGGTCCTCTTAACATACATTGTGATCATTCAGATGCAATGGGAGTACGTGATAGTGGTTGGATAATGTTATTTTCAGAAAATAACCAAGAAGCATATGACAATAACCTAATGGCACATAAAATTGCAGAAAACCCAAATGTTGAACTTCCAGTAATGATATGTCAAGATGGTTTTATAACATCACATTCAATAGAAAATATTGAATTAGAAGAAGATTCAGAAGTTAAAAAATTTGTTGGAGAATATCATCCTGAACATTATTTATTAAATAAACAAGAACCTATCGCAGTAGGACCATTAGACTTACAAGCATATCTATTTGAACATAAAGCTCAACAAGCAGAAGCTATGAAATCAGCAAAACAAGTAATATTAAATGTATCTAAAGATTTTGAAGAATGGACTGGTAGACATTATGAATTTTTTGAAAAATACAAATTAGAAGATGCAGAAATTGCAATAGTATGTATGAATTCAACTGCTGGTACAACAAAAGCAGTTGTAGATAAACTAAGAGAAAAAGGAATAAAAGCTGGATTATTAAAAATAAGAGTTTACAGACCATTTCCTGGCGAAGAAGTTGCACAGGCCCTAAAACATTTAAAAGCAATAGCAGTATTAGATAGAGCAGATTCATTAAATGCAATAGGAGGAGCATTATTCGAAGACATAACTTCAAGTATGTACATAGCAAGAGAAAATGTACCTATTGTAAATTATGTTTATGGAATTGGTGGTAGAGATACAACTGAAAAAGAAATTGAATCAGTATATACAGACTTAACTGAAATTACATCAAATGGAAAAATAGAAAATCCTTACAGATATTTAGGATTAAGAAAGGAGGCTAACTAGTATGGCATATAATTTAAAAGAAGTAACAGCAAATAAGCCTTCAAGATTTACAGAAGGACACAGAATGTGTGCAGGTTGTGGAGCACCAATCGTTGCAAGACATATACTAAGAGCATTAAAAGAAGAAGATCATGCAGTAATAGCAGGAGCAACAGGTTGTATGGAAGTTTCAACATTCATATATCCATACACTGCTTGGACAGATTCATTTATACACACAGCATTTGAATGTGCAGGAGCGACATTATCAGGAGCAGAAGCAGCATACAAATCACTTAAAAAACAAGGAAAATTACCAAAAGATGAGCATACAAAATTCATTGCATTTGGTGGAGATGGTGGAACATATGACATAGGCATACAATCATTATCTGGAGCAATGGAAAGAGGACATGATATGTTATATGTATGTTATGATAATGGAGCATATATGAACACAGGAATACAACGTTCCTCAGCAACACCAAGATTTGCAGACACAACAACATCACCAGCGGGAAAGGTGATTCCTGGAAAAATGCAAACGAGAAAAGACTTAACAAAAATAATGGTAGGACATCATTTACCATATGTAGCTCAAACAATTGCAGTAAATAATATGAAAGATCTATACGAAAAAGCTGAAAAAGCAATATATACAGAAGGTCCAACATTCTTAAATGTTATGGCACCATGTCCAAGAGGATGGGGATATGCAACAGAAGATTTAATGCAAATAAATAAACTAGCAGTGGAAACTTGTTACTGGCCTTTATATGAAGTTATCGATGGAGTTTACAATATTACTTATAAACCAGCCAAAAAACTTCCAATTGAAGAATTTTTAAAACCTCAAAAAAGATTTAAGCACATGTTTAATCCTGGAAATGAATGGATGATTGAAGAATTCCAAAAAGAAGTTGACAAAAGATGGCAAGAATTATTAAACTTAGAAGAAATTACAAAAGGGATTTAGGGACGTTCCTTATTTTCCCTTTTTGAAGGGACTAAGGGACACTCCTTAGTTCTTTTCTTTTATTTAATACTTATGTTTTCTATTTATAAGTGTTGCAATTCTATTCTTTCCTATTTTTAAATATTCTGAAATTGCTTTATTTGTAATATCACTATTATTTTGTATTTCTTTAATTAATAACTTTAATAAATAATTATCTTTTTTTATATAATTCAAATCATATGAATATTTATTACAGAATGTTTCTACAACTTTTTCCATTTTTCGCTGTGCTGTTTCTTGTTCTTCTTTGATATCTATAATATTTTCCTCTGAAAA
>CAOSZT010000149.1 GCA_948528155.1 uncultured Clostridia bacterium
TTATTTTTTTAATTATATAGTAAATATAAATTTATTTTTCTGTTACTTATTTTAAATTTTATCAAAATTCGTGATTTGCCATTTCCGAGCAATTCTTACAGCCTCTAGTAAAATTGATATGTGTTTTTTTCTGACAGCCGAGGACGGGTCCACAACTTATGGCTTATCTTTGCCAAGTGAATATGTGGCTTGAGAGGGATCAGCCTAAAATTGAAATATAATTTTAGAGGCTACACTGTAGCCTCTAGTTCTTTTACATCTTCCAAAATGCTTGTTGCATACTTAGGAATTTCTGAAAATCTCTTTTCAACATTATTATTAAACAATGGAAAAGGATTCCTATATATGCATAGTACTTCACGCCATACCATTATCAAAATTAGAAATGCCATACCTGTAAAAATGGCACAGACTGTTATTGTTATTACTAATGAAGACATAAAAGTTCCCTCCCTTCTCATTATGCAATTAATAGAAGATAGAATAAAATTAATGAATCGATTAGAAGCAAGAGAAAAATTAAAAGAGTCAGAAAAAGTATTTATGTGAACCAACCATGTATTAGCATCGGAGAGCTTTTACTAAGTTTGTATAATGTTATCATAAATCAGGTGTATTTTCAACTAAATTTATTATTTTTTAATTCGTTTATCAACATTTTCCACGTGTACCATTTACTGACACTCTACAACTCGGTCCTCAAGTTTCCATATTTTTACCATCCATATATAGAAAATGGTTCATTATTTAGATAATTTTCTATTCCCTTTCTTACATATGGAATTACATTAATGGGTAATTCATTCAATTTATAAAATTTTAATTCATCACACTTGTCTTTTTCCATAATGTCAATCTTACCATCATATTTTTTACAAGTAAGAAAATAATCTATACTTTCCCTATTAGGTGTTTTTCTATGCATAACATGAACAATTTCTAAATCTTCTTCCTTTATTTTTATTCCTGCTTCTTCTAGTGCTTCTCTTTGCATTGCTTTTATTACACTTTCATTGCCATCTATATGACCTGCCACAACACTATAATTTCCGTCCTCATATCCTGTGTTATATCTTCTTTGTAATAATATTTTTCCATCTTCTATTAATATTAAATGTACTGCTGTTACTAATTTAAATCTTTCCATTTCTTCCTCCTTGATATTTTTATTCATTTCTTTTTGGCAATTTATTATTATTTGCCATTCTTTTATTTTCTGATTTTACTCTTCTTTCTAATTTTTTCAAATCCTCTGCTGGTTTTAAATTTTCTGGCTTTATTCCTCTTTTTTTTAGCATTTTTCTTACACTTAAGTTATTATCTATGTGTTCATCTGTTATACTTTCTTCTCCATAAATATCTTTTTCAGTTACATTGTAATTTGTCATTTCAGTTGCTAAATTTTTTGCTGCTATTGTAAGTGTTGGTAAAAAATCTGCAAGTGGTCTATTTTCTTTTACACCATATTTTGCTTTCATTTGCATAGTATTTAATCCACCAAATAAAACTGAGTCTCCTTTTGAACGAATTCTTGCAAATCCTAAATCATCTACTCCTCTTTCATAGATATTTTTAGATAATTGTTTTTCTGACTCTTTTAATTTTTCTCTTGCTTCTAATCGATTCATTAATTTTATTCTATCTTCTATTATTTCTTGCTTTCTAGTTTGTACTGCAAAATAAGTTTGTGCAAATGCTATTTCTTCTTTTTTAGAATCTCCATTTTGAGCAATTAAATAACAAGCATATCTTGTAAGCATATAATCTTCTACTTGTCTTTTAGCGCCTTTTCCTATATATATCATTTTGCTGACTTTAGCAAAATGATCAAATTCACTAATTCCAGAGTTTTTACAAGATTCTATTGCTTTATTAATTACTTCTAAAAAGTTTCTCCATTGCATATAACCTAATTGAATTTGCAAATCTCTAGCATACCAAAATTCTATATTTTCTTTTTCTTCTATATTAATAATAGAATCAAATTTTTCTTTTAGCTCTATTAGTTTTGTTTTTTGAAATTCCATGACTATCACTTCCATATAAATACTCATAATAGCATATTTAAGATTATCTTTTAGTTCGTTTATTGGTATATTTATTTTTCTAATTTATATGATACTATTGTGATATTATTTTAAAACATTTGTTTTGTAATGTCAAGTAATATTATTAATCTTTCATATTATTTAATTTATTTATTAATAATCTTTCCATTACTTTTTGAAAACTTAGCCCGTCTTTATCAAATTTACAAATTACTTTGGATCTATGTCAAGTTTTTGGACACTTTTTTTGAGAATTTTTTTATGTTTTTGTTAGAGTCTTGTTATACTAACATATTTTTTGATTTTCTAGTTCATATGGTATTTTATAACCTATAGATGAATGTATTCTTCTACGATTATACCAACTTTCTATAAATTCAAATATTGTTCTTTTTGCTTCTTCAAACGTTTTATACACGTGTAAATTTACTTCTTCTTTTTTTTATATGGCATTGAAGCTTTCCATACTCGCATTATCATAAGGGTATCCCTTCTTGCTATATGAGTGTACTAACTCTAGTTCTTTCAAATACTTTTCTACTTTATTTGATGTATATTGAGATCCTAAATCACTATGAAATATTGCTCCTTCTTTGAATTTCCCTTTTGCCCTAGCATTTTGTATTGCTTTTATTACTAGCTCTGCTTCCATTGTCTCTCCATAGCTGTATCCTATGACACTCAAGCTATACAAGTCCATAACTATTGCTAGATATGTCCATCCTTTTTCTTTTGTATATATGTATGTAATATCTGATACCATTTTTTCTCGTAATCCTTCTGCTTTAAAGTTTTGTGCTAACAAATTCGGCTTATTTGTATCATCTACTTTTCCTTTGCTCACACTTGGTCTAAACTTTTTTACTGTAATTGACCTTAATCCCATTTCTTTCATTCTTCTTGCTATTCTTTTTTTGACTTGCTCTTATACCTATTTTTTCTAGTATTTTCTGTATTTTGGGTGAGCCATATCTTCCTTTTGATTTTTCGTATTCTTCTTTTATTTCTTTATCTAATTTTTCATTTGCTTCTTTATATCTATTTTTCTTTTTATTTATTTGATAATAATACTCTGAACGTGCTATTCCTAATACTTTGCACATTGTTCTTATATCATGTACTTTTCTATTATTTTTTATAAATTTTACTTTTTCTTCTATTTGGGCGTGAATATGGCAATCGCTTTTTTTAATATTTCTAGTTCTTCTTTTAATTTTAAATTTTCTTTTTTTAATTTCTTCATTTCATGGTTATTTGTTGTTTCTCCTGTTTCTGTTCTTATTTTCCCATATTCCTTTATCCATCGATACAATGTTGCTTCACACAAGCCATATTCACGCTTTAATTCACATATTGGCTTTTTATTTTCATACAATTCTACTATCATCTTTTTGAAATCTTCTTCATATACTTTTTTCTTTGCCATTTCTGACACACTCCTTTCAGTTTAGTGTACATAATTTATTATACACCCTCTCATAAAATGTGTCCATATATCTATTCTAACACCATTTTCTATTATATCTTGTTCCTCTTTTGTTAAAAGTTCAAAAGATTCTTCTGGAGATATTGCTGGTACAATTTTTCTTAGTAAATCTTTTTGTTCCTTTGGTTCTAATGATGCGAAATAATATGGGTTATGAGATACTAGGAAAATATCTTTGTCTTTATAAAACCTTGCTAACATTTCTTGTTCTACTTCTTTTCCATCAAGAGTTAAATTCATTTGTTTTCCTTTATCTCTAATAAGCCTATGCTCTATTCCATAGTTATCTATAAATGTAATATCTACTATAACATTTGTTGCTTTTGTTTTGTCATTTGCCACTTGTTCTCTTTCATTTCCATATAGGCTTGTACCAGTTAAACACCAATTAAATAGACTTCCTGTTGTAGTTTTTCTTTGAAAATTTGCTCCTACTATATAATTCATATTTTCACTAAAATCTGCATTAAATCCATCTAGTAAGTCTTTATATCCTACTACATTATTAATTCTTTTTATATACATAGTATTCATCCTTTCTACATAGCTTTTCCACCTAGTTCAAATAAGCTGTTAAAATCTTCGACACTTGGATCACCTAGTATGCTTTCTATTTTATTTTCGTTTAATCCTCCACCTTCTAATATTGCTTCTTCTGTTTCTTCGTTTTCTGTTTCACTATTATTTGTTAGTTTAGATTTTTCAGCATCATCTAGTGTTGGAATAGCAAAAGTTTGTGTTATAGCATACTTATATGCACCTGATAAGGCTTTATATGTTGCCCATCCTTCTTTGTCGCAACCTTCTCCTGCTATATTAACATCAATATACTCGTTCTCTCCTTTTTCATTTTTCTCAGTATCATAAAATCTATAAATCATACTAAGTGTTACATTATTTCCTTTTTGTACTGTTTGCTCTACTTTATGAGAAATCATAATAATTTTTTCCTCAATCATAGCTTCTCTTGCTTTTAAAATAATGTTTGCTAAAGATGCATATTCAAAGCCTTTTTCTTCGTTTGTTTTATCTTTTATGATTGGTCCAATTTTTGTCATTACATTTAATATTTTATTTGCTATCATTTTTTATCCTTTCCTACCACTCAAATGGTGGTCTTTGTTTTAAATTTTTAATTTTTATTTTTCTTTCAATTGAAAATACTTTTACATTGCTATCATTATCTGTAAATTCATATATCTCGATATCTGTAATATTTTCTTCATTCATTACAATATATTGAAATGGTATATCTAGCCCTTTAAAAGTCCTTATTGTATTTTCTATGATATGAATGCTTTTATTACTTACAGGCCAGAAAACAGAACTCCAGCCTACTATAATATAGTCTTTTCCTTTTTTACTAAATCTTTTATATATGTTTATTTGACCTAATTTATTATTGCTTATTGGTCCATTTTCTTGTAAATTATGTTTTATTAATTCATATCCATCTACTGTAGTACATAATCTAATTTGATATCTCTCTACTTTGTTTTTCTTTTTGCCTAGTATTCTTTCAATTGATTTTTCTTTAAACCAGTCTTTTTTACCAAAAATTAAATCTATATAGTAATCTGCATAATAGCTGTCTTTTTCAATTATAAATCCTAGTTTATTTTTTACTTTTCCATAAATTTCCCCTATACCATTTACTTTTACTAATTCACCATAGTTGAATTTATTTCTCATATTTCACTTTCCTATTAATGTGTTAATTCTTCTTTTAGTTCAATATAAAAACTTTTTGCAATTTTTTCTATTTTTGACTTGTTTTTTGTGTAAAATTTGTATATACTTTTACTAATAAAAAGGGGCTGTAAAAAAAGTCCCTAGAAAAATGAGATTTAAGTTATAATTTTA
>CAOSZT010000150.1 GCA_948528155.1 uncultured Clostridia bacterium
ATTTAAAGTATCTACATTATATTATATTTTTTATAAAAATAAAAGGTTTTCTAAAAAATTTTTCAATTCATATGTTACTAAGTTATAGTTCAGGTGATAATTTATATCTGCAAAAGAGCTATAATTTATTATTTTTTATAGCTCTTTTTCTACTCTACAGATTTAAAATTTGATCTGAACTGTAATGTTACTATATATAACTATTTTTTAATAACCATTAATTACTTCATTCATAACTGCACTTAAATACTTCATACTATTTAAGCATTGTTCTAAAGTATTTCCAGTAGCTCCAACTTCAATGATATTAGCAAATTTTCCAGTATGTTGATTATATCTAGATGTAGTAAGCAAAATAGGTTTAAATAAACCGAGGATACATTTCTTCTGCCTTTTCTTGAATTTTAACAGCAAATTTTAAATTTTGATTCCAGTTTGGATGCCATAATCCTCCTTGATTAGTACCAATAACAAACATAATCTGTGCCACTGAATCTTCTCCAATTTTAACAGTTGGTGCATAATCTGGTCTTGACCCTACAGCATCTCTATGTAAATCTATTATTATATCAGAAGGTGTTGTTTGTAACATACTTTCTACTGATTTTAATGAATTTGTATATGAACCATTATATGATGGATAATCGTGATATGATGTATTATGTACTACATTCAGATTATATTTTTTTAAATAATTTTCTAATTCTGTTCCAACTCTTGTTACTGTATAATTTAGGTCTGTTGTTCTATAATTTCCAGTTTGGGTATATGGATATTTTTCGCTTGATGTATAACTTTCACAACTATGTGTATGAAATAATAATATGTTTTTATTTTCTATTTTTATATCTGGTTTTAACATATCTTCAGTTAGTTCATATGTTGTTTGGTTTCTTATTTTTACTTTTCCATATTGAGCTGTATATTTTTCAGTAATTGGATTATTAGTAATTACTTGTGTTTGCATTCCTTCTGTATTTGCTAAAACAATATCTGTATTTTGATTATTTGTTTTTTCTTCATTATTTTCTTTATTTTGATTATTTGTATTTTTTAGTTTTTCTTCTTGTTTTTCCTTATCTTTTTTAGCCTGTTTTTCTAGTTCTTCTAATCCTTTTATACTACTTATTTGTGTTTTTAAAAATTCCTGCAAATAATTTTTAGATAATGTTTCTTCATTATTTTCATTTTCTATTTCTCTATATTCTTCATTTATATTTGAGATCATTGGAATCGTTTCATCTAGGCAACCTGTTAAACTTCCACTTTGAAAGCTTTCTATTTTTAATTTATTTTCATCTTTTTTGTTTTTAGAATTTGAAAAATATCTTGTAGTATATATGACAATACTTATCATAAATATTGTTCCTACAAGATATTTTATTATATCTCTCATTTTTAATACTGTTACATTAAACATAATATTCTCCTTATCTTAGGTTTACTATGTAATGTATATTCAATTATATTTAGATTATAACAAAAAATGAGATAAAAAATTCAATTTTATATTTTATTATTTTCTACTTTTTATGTGTTATTCATTTGTATCAACTTGTTCATCACTTATATCATTATCTTCAATTACATTATCATCATTTTGAGAAGATGAGTTTACATTATTTTCATTTGTATTATTTTTTTCAGTTACATTATTTTCATTTTCTTCTTCATCAGTGTCTAAATCATTATTTGTTGACTTTTTATTTGTTGGCTTTACTCCTATTTCATCAAGAAAGTCTTCAACATTAGCAGTTAAATTATTATAATTCATATAATAATTTTTCTTTCCTGAATTTATTGTCATATAAACATCATCAAGCATAGGATAGCATAATTCTTTTCCAACAGAGTTTACTAATAAATATTTTCTATTTTTACATGCAACCATGACATTATAGTCTGGTATCATTAATAAATTAATTGCATCTTTATTACTTGAAGCAATATATCCAAAACTATCATATTCAAAGTCTAATATTGTTTTTCCGTTTTTGTCAAAAGCTCCCCACATTTTATCTTTTCTTACTGGAATCATTCCATTATCTAATAAATATTTATTTTTTATATCATTTTGTTCAAATCTTGTGTTATCAATTCCTATTTGATCATATTCAATATAAATTTTAATATTTCCTTTTGAATCTATTACACCATATTTATTGTCTCTTTTTGCAAGATATAATCCAGTATCTTTATCTATTAATTCCAAACTATCATACAATATTTGTACTTTTGTTTGCCTATTTGATGATATAATTCCTACTTTATTATTACTCTTAACTAAAAAGTCTTCTGAATTTGGCAAATATTCTATATAATCATATTTAGGCTCTATAATAGTATTTCCTTTTGTGTCTATTACTGCATAACTATTATTTTGATTTTTAACAACAACAAGCATATTATTTAATATTGTCTTTTTATTTGTAAATTCTTCACTAATTTTATCATAACCATAATCTAATACTTTATTTTCATATGAACTTATTAAAAATGGCATTGTGTATATATATACTCTTTTTTTGTCTTGATCATATGTAAAAGATAAATTAAAAGCTTCTTCTATTGCGTCTGTTGTTGCATATAATGTTCCATTTATTGATTTTACAGGATTTTTAGCATAAAAGTAGTCATAATTTGCAGTATTATTATTTGCTGTTTTTAATTTATATATTTTGTTTGAATTTAATGAAAAGTTTGCAATCTCTTCTTCACTTTGCACATAACATTTACTTTTACTTTCAGATTTGTCTGTATATTCTCCACTAAAACTTTCATATCCTAAATATGGTGCTATTTCTTTTATTGGAAAATATATATCTCCATTTTCTTCTATAACCATCATTTGTTTAACTTTTTCATTTAATGCTCCATTTACATATAATTTTAGTGTTGAGTTTTCTATATATACTATTGTTATAACTATTCCTATTATTGCTACTATTAATATTGACATTATAATTAAAATTATTTTTGTTGTTTTTTTAGAATTATCTGTTTTTTTCGGCTCAAAATTTTCATCAATTAAATTCATATTTTTTCTCCTTTTTATAATCTATTATACTTATAAACAATTACTCTTTCTATATTCTACCTCTTTACTTTAGATTAGTCAAGAATAGTATTAATTTATTTTATAAAATCTTACTTTTTATGTTACATATGTATAAGAATATACTAATTATTATAATATCCATATTTTTTGTAAAATTCATTTTTAAAAGTTAATAAATTATCATTTTCAATCTCATTTCTAACTCTTTCCATTAATCTTGTTAAAAATCTTAAATTATGTATTGATAATAACCTTACTCCTAGTATTTCATTTGCTTTTATTAGATGCCTGATATATGCTCTTGTATAATTTTTACAAGTATAACAATCACATTCTGGATCTAATACTCCCCAATCTCTTTCATAAGTTGCATTTCTAACAACAACTTTTCCATTTGAAGTTAATGCTGTTCCATTTCTTGCTATTCTAGTTGGTAATACACAATCACACATGTCAATTCCAGAAATTGCTGCTTCTATTAAATAGTCTGGTGTTCCAACTCCCATTAAATATCTAGGTTTTTCCTTTGGCATTTTAGGAGTTATATAATATAAAATATCCAAAAATTCTTCTTTAGGCTCACCAACACTTATACCACCAATTGCATAACCTGGTAAATCTAATTGAATTAAATCTTCTAAACTTTTATCTCTTAAGTCTTTAAAAAATCCTCCTTGAATAATTCCAAATAAAGCTTGATTTTCTGTTATATGTGCTTTTTTACATCTTTTAGCCCATCTAGTAGTTCTTTCCATAGAATTTTTAGTATATTCATATGTTGATGGATATGGACAACACTCATCAAATGCCATTATTATATCTGCACCTAAATCTTCCTCTGTTTTCATAACACTTTCTGGTGTAAAAAAATGTCTACTTCCATCTAAATGTGATTTAAACTCAACTCCTTCTTCTGAAATAGTTCGTAAATCTCCTAAACTAAAAACCTGAAAACCTCCACTATCTGTTAAAATTGGTCTATCCCAATTCATAAAATTGTGAAGTCCTCCTGCTTCTTTGACAATGTCTTGTCCTGGTCTTAAATATAAATGATATGTATTTGATAATATTATCTGTGCTTTTACTTCTTCTTTTAACTCTTCTGGTGTCATTGATTTTACAGTTGCCTGTGTTCCAACTGGCATAAAAATTGGTGTTTGTATATCTCCATGTGGTGTATGTATTACTCCCCTTCTGGCTCCTGTTTGTTTACATTCGTGTAATAATTCATATGTTACTGCTGGTTTCATGTTTCCTCCTCATATTATTATGATAAGCTTATTTTCTGCATTCTGCTTTATAATTTTCTTTTTTTATTCTCCAAAAAAATTATTTTATATAATCCTTGTCATTTTTTGTATTTTTGTCTTCTTTTTGCTTATCAGTATTATTTAATATTGATGATAAATCTTGTGAAATGCCTGCTGTAATATAATTTTCTGTTTTTACTTTAGCAAGAAATTCATCTCTTTTATTAGAATTTTGTTTTTGTTCTTTTTTCTGATTATTTATTATTTCTCTTACTTCTTTTAAGGCTATTTGTTGAGCTTGTTTTCCATATTTATCTTTTATTTGTTCTGGTGTTAAATTAGGCTGTGTAAAACTTTTTATATAATGTTGTGAACCTTCTATTAAAACTTCATATCCATTACAGCTTTTAAAGTCTAAAATAGAATATATTTCCTTAATATTAAATATCTTTTCCTCTTTATTAGAATAAAATATTTTAATATTTCCATTTTCACATACACCTAATGTTTTCCAAGTAGGATCAATTGCTACAACTAAATTATCTTCTGGAATTGTAGCAAGTACTACTTTATGATTTCCAGCAAAATTATCTGCAAGATTTTCAATATTATCTTTAATACTATTATTAAAATTAATTTCATATTTTTCAGTTAATACTCTCACTGCTATTGCATTATACTCTGGATTTACTTTATTTAATTTTTTAGCGACATCACTTGCCATATTTCTACAAATTCCATATCCTTCTTCTGTTGCTAAATCTAATTCTAAAAATCCGCTTATATCCTTATCTGGTTCAGAATATCCCTTTATATTTTGCCACATATTATCTATCACATTCATAAATACTTGGACATGGTTTAAGTTTAATGAATTTATTTCATTGGCTTCTTCTTCTATTTTATCATTATATGCTTCTATTTCTTTTTCATATTTTATACTATTATATTTCTTTATCATCTCACCAGCTGGTGGAGCAAGAGTTAATGTAACTGCACTTCCTCCGTATTGTAAAAAATCCCATTTTTATTAATATTTCTTTTATCTTTAATTTTA
>CAOSZT010000151.1 GCA_948528155.1 uncultured Clostridia bacterium
AATTTATCAAATTTACTTTTTTTGTTTCAAAATCTTCTAATAATTTCGCTTTAGTAACTTCGTCTAACTGAATTTTACAAATAATTGTATTCAAATAAGTAAAATTTTCTATATATATTCCGTTTATTTTACAATAATATTTAAAAATATCTAAATTATTATATTCAAGCTCTGCCTCAGCCTCTAAACCAATACATTTTTCAATTTTATCCGAAATATCTATAGCTTTAATTGTTACATCTGAATATGCCCTTACTAATCCACCTGTACCAAGTAAAATTCCACCAAAATATCTTGTTACAATCACCACCACATTACACAAATTATTCTTTTGTAAAATATTCAACATAGGTCCACCAGCTGTACCAGATGGTTCCCCATCATCACTCGATTTTTCTATTATTTTTTCATTTTCTATCAATCTATAAGCTACACAATTATGTCTTGCATCATAATAACTCTTTTTTATTTGTTTTATAACACTTTCTGCATACTCTTGATTTTCAACTTTTATTAAATTACATATAAATTTTGACTTTTTTTCTATTAACTCAGTCTGCACATTTTCTTTAATTGTAATAAAACTTTCCATATTTCTCCCTTCGCCCACTTACTCTGTGCTACACTTAAAAACATTAATTAAATAACTACATACCTGCAGTATATCCTGTTGAATATGCTATTTGAAGATTAAACCCACCTGTATAACTATCTACATCAATAATTTCTCCTGCAAAATACAATCCCTTTACTAACTTTGATTCCATAGTCTTTGGATTTATTTCCTTTATGTTTATTCCTCCACTTGTAATTATTGCTTCATCTATTGGTCTAAAACTACTAATTACAATTTCAAAATCTTTTAATACTTTTACAAGACATTTTCTCTCCTGTTTAGTTATTTCATTTACTTTTTTATCAGGTTCTATTTTAGTTAAATCAATTATTATAGGAATTAACTTTTGTGGTAAAAGCCCATCTAAACTATTTTTAAATTGCTTATTTTTCAAATTGGAAAAATCCCTTAATATTCTTTCATCTAATTTTTCTTCAGAAAGTGCTGGCTTAAAATCAATTTTTAAAACTATCTTTTTATTTTTTAAAAGTTCATAAATATTCTTATATCTAACCAAATGTGCAGAACTACTTAATATTGTTGGACCAGATACACCAAAATGTGTAAATAACATCTCTCCAAAATCTTCATATATTGTTTTATTATTTTCAGTATTTTTTAACTCTATTTTCACATTTTTTAAAGATAATCCTTGTAAACTTTTACATATATTTTTATTATAACTTTCTAATGGAACTAAAGATGGCTTTACTGGTATTATTGTATGCCCTAGTTTTTCTGCAAGTTTATATCCTTCTCCTGTAGATCCTGTTAATGGATAACTCTTTCCTCCTGTAGCTAATATCACTTTATCTGCCTCTAATACACTTTTTTTTGTCTTTACTTTTAATTTATTTTCTAATTTCACTATTTCTGTTACACTTGTATTATACATTATATCTACATTTAGTTTTCTCAGTTTATTCTTAAAACAGTGTAAAACATCCAAAGATTTATCTGTTACAGGAAATATCCTATTTCCCCTTTCTTCTTTTACTTCCAACCCCTCTGTCTTTAAAAATTTTATTATATCAATATTAGTATAATTTTTAAAACTACTATACAAAAACTGTCCATTGCCTGGTGTATTTTGAATAAAATCCTCTATTGGCAAAGATGATGTTATATTACACCTCCCCTTTCCAGTAATAAGCAACTTTTTTCCCAGCATTTCCATTTTTTCCAATAAGATAACCTTATTTCCATTTTCAGCTGATGTAATTGCTGACATCATTCCAGCTGGACCTCCACCTATTACTATAACCTTCACTGTTTTCACCCCCTTTACTATAATTTTTAAAATACAGATTTATTTGTATTTTGCATATAATAGTTATTTAATTTCTTGAATTGCTTTTAATATTCCAAATTTTCCATAATTATATGTAAGTCCACCTTGCATATATGCAATAAAAGGCTCTCTTATAGGTCCATCACAACTTAACTCAATTGTTGATCCTTCAGTAAAAGTTCCAGCAGCCATTATTACTTTATCATCATATCCCCCCATTTCACTTGGAGTCGGAATTACATTAGAATCTATTGGTGAACCTCTTTGAATTCCCTGACAAAATTTTACCAAATTGTCCTCTGACCCTAATTTGATTGTCTGAACTATATCTGCCCTTATTTCATCATATTTAGGATCTACATCATATCCTAACTTTTCCAAAATTCTGCTTGCAAATATTGCAGTTTTTACACTTGCTTCTACAACTTGTGGTGCAAAAAATAATCCCTTTAATAATTGAGTGTTTTGTCCTAAAGAAGGTCCTATTTCTTTTCCAATACCAGGAGCTGTTAATCTTTCTGCACATAATTCAATAAGCTCTTTTTTTCCAACAATATATGCCCCAGAAGTTGCAATTCCTGCTCCCAAATTCTTCATTAATGAACCAACTACAATATCAGCACCAACCTCTATTGGCTCTCTATCTTGTACAAATTCTCCATAACAATTATCTACCATAATAATTACTTCTGTATTTACTTCTCTAATAGCCCTAATAACATTTTCTATTTTTTCAATTGTCAAACTTTTTCTAGTTGAATATCCCCTTGACCTCTGTATTTCTACTAATTTTACATCTTGACTTTTCAATCTTTTCTGTATTTCTTCTATATTAAAATCATCTTCAATAAGTTCAATCTGTTCATATTTTATTCCAAATGCATTTAATGAACTTTTACTTGAACTTTCTCCACATCCTATAACAGTTTGTAATGTATCATAAGGAGCTCCTGTTATACTAACCATTGTATCATTTGGTCTTAATAATGCTGATAAAGTTATTGCTAGTGCATGTGTACCAGATATGAATTGTGCTCTTACTAAAGCATCTTCAGCTTTAAATATATGTGCATATATGTCTTCTATCTTATTTCTTCCAGCTTCTTCTATTCCATATCCTGTTGATGAATTTAAGTGCATTTCTTGTAAATTATTTTCTTGAAACGCTAACAAAACTTTTAAACTATTTTTTTCGCTTATTTTTGCCATTTGGTTAAATTGTTCTTTTATTTCCTCTTCTACTTGTATCGCCATATTTTCTAGGTTTTCACTTATTCCTAAATCTTTTAACATTTTTTTCCTCTCTTTCTTCTTACCTATTGTACTATATTCTTACATAAAATTCAATGTATATAACTAATTTTTATAATATTTTTGTTAAAATATTATATTTTATATTAAATAGGCAAAACTTAATTAATGAAATAAAAAAGAATTAAAACTTTCGGCGAAAGTCTCAATTCTTTTTATTTTATTGTTGTGCATAAGGTAATATAGCAATATGTCTAGCTCTTTTAACAGCTATTGTAATATCTCTTTGGTGTTTAGCACAACATCCAGTTGTTCTTCTTGGTAAAATTTTCCCTTTATCATTAACAAATTTTTTCAACTGATCTGGATTTTTATAATCTAATTCAAAATTTTTATCACTACATAAAACACAGATTTTTTTTCTTGGCTTTCTAAATTTTGGATTATAATCTTCATCATAATTTTTATTATTATTATTTCTTTTTTGTTTTTTATCTGCCATTTTATTTCCCCCTTCCATATAAACCTTTAAAATGGTAAATCATCTGATGATGATGTCTCAAAATCTGCTCCCATACTTCCTGGCATTGTATTACCAAAAGTATTCTCAAAATCTCCTGAGCCTGATCCCATATCGCCTTCTCTTCTACTATCTGCAAAATATGCTTCTTCAGCAATAACTTCTGTTACATAATGTTTAACTCCTTGATCATCATCCCATGTTCTTGTTTGAATTCTTCCTACTACTCCTACTTGTTGACCTTTCTTAAAGTATTTACTACAAAATTCACCTAATTTACTCCAAGCTATTATATTTATAAAATCTGCTTGTCTCTCTTCTCCTTGTCTCACAAATCTTCTATTTACAGCTAAACTAAATGAAGCAACTAGAGTATTATTAGTTTGTGTATATCTTACTTCTGGATCTCTTGTAAGTCTTCCCATTAATATTACTTTGTTCATATATATCTTCCTTTCATTGTAATCATTACAAATTAAAACCTTTCAAAATTTTAAATTTATAAATCCTTTCACTCATCATAAAATAACATTCTTTAAAAATATATTTTACAAATCTTTACTTTAATTAGGTCCCACTTTCTAAATTCATTAATACATCTTATAATTAATATGTAAAAATTATTGTTCTTTTCTAACTACGATAAATTTTATTATATCATCTGTAATTCTGTAAATTCTTTCAAGTTCTGCTATTGAATCTGGTTTTGCTTCAAAATTAAATAACATATAAGTAGCTTCTTTAAACTTTTTAATTTCATATGCTAATCTTTTTTTACCCATATTTTCAACAGATTCAACTTTTCCATTTTCATTAATTAATCCTGTAAATTTTTCTTCTAAAGCCTTTAATCCAGCTTCATCAACATTTGGATTAACAATGATAATACTTTCATATTTATTCATTATTTCACCTCCCTATGGATTTTAAAACCTAACTTCAAGTTAAGTAGAGATGTTAAAAACAGAAATAGTCATGTTTCTGTTTTTAACATAGTTATTTTACCACACTCTTTCTATTTTTGCAATAGATTTTTTAATTTACTTAGAAAGTTGGTACAAGATATTACTTTTATAGTTGAATATTCAAAAAGCTCATTTATTCTTCAAGTTTTATCCTACTAACCAACTCCGAAAGCTGATAAATTAATTTTTGTTGTTGAGGATTACACCTTTCTAACAACAGACTAAAATCCTCTTTCAAATAATCTTTTGCTAAAACATTACTTCCTGTAAGTAAATATCCTGGAGATACATTTAAAACTTCTGCAATCTGTGTTAATCTTTTTAAATTAACTTGACTTTTTCCCCTTTCTACTCTACTCATAAAAGCCACTGAAACATTTATCATATCTGCCAATTCTTCTTGTTTTAAATTTCTTTGCATTCTTGTATTCCTAATTCTTCGTCCTATTACAGTATAATCTGGTAACATTTTTATAACCTCCTATTTCCTTTACTGTAAAGATATCACTTATAAGGTAATATGTCAATATTTTTTATTAATTTATTTGTAAATATTTATTTTTTAGCTTTATAATCTCTTTTGCAACTTGTGAATTCATATTATTTAATTCACTAATTTTTAAAGTACCTATATCTATAATATTATATGAAAAATTAATTTTATTATCTTTATATGTTATATAA
>CAOSZT010000152.1 GCA_948528155.1 uncultured Clostridia bacterium
TTATAATAAAATACAATTTATGGGAGAATTTAATGAAGAATAATATAAATTTTATATTTCGACTTTTAAATAAGAAAAAAGTTGCTATATGTATGCTTATAGAAGCATTTTTAGATTTTATATATTATGTAATACCTTATACATTTGCTCTATTTTTAACTATGCCTTTTACAGTAGAAAAGGCTATAATAGTAGCTTCAATATTTATATTTTCTAAATCTATTAGATGTTTTATTTTATGGTTAGAAAGAAAAATTATGGATAATTATATATATGAATATTCTAATGTTCAATATTTAGAATATTACAAGAAATTAACACAAGTACCAGTTGAAACTTTATCTAAATATCAAACTGGTTATTTGGAAAACATTATAGAAAAGATTTCAGAATTAGTTAAGAAAATATTAAGTGCTCAATATATTGGAATTATATTGTCTTTTGGATTTTTCTTTTATACAGTATTTAATCAGTCAAAAACACTATTTTTTATATCTTTGTTATTAAGTATACTATGTGTACTAATAAGTGTGTATATATTAAAGAAATCAAATAAACATGTTGAAAATTTATATGATAAGGAATATGAGTATTCATCTGTTTATCAAGATTTTATTAGTAATATAAGAACCGTAAAAGCACTAAACGATAGTACATATTTTGAAAAGATAATTTATAAAGAAGGAAATGAATGTTATCAAAAGAATACAAAATATGTTAAATGCTATTCATTAGAAGAATTGATTAGAAATATTTTGATAGTTATACCTTTTTCACTTGCTATTATAAAAAGTGTTATTGATTTATCTAATGGGATTGATACATTAGGAATAATAACATTTTATATTTCAATTTATTTAGAAATGGGATTTATTTTTGATGAATTATCAGGAACTATAGTTAGTTGTTTCGAATTAAAAGCACTAAAAAAGAAATGTATTCAATTATTTAGCAAATTAGATAATAGAGAAATAATAGAAAAATTCAATAAAATAGAATTAGATAATATAAACTTAAGATATAAAGAATCAAATTTTAATATTACTGTTCCTAATATAGTTATAAATGTAGGTGATAAAATATCAATTACAGGTAAGTCAGGACAGGGTAAAACTTCTATTATAAATCTTATATTAGGTAATATAAACACATATAAAGGAATTGCTAAAATAGATCAAAATGACTTAAAAAATGTAAGACTTGATATAGGTGTTGTGAGTCAAGAAATTGAACTATTTAATATGTCTATAAAAGATAATTTGTGTTTAGATAAGTCAATATCCGATGATAAAATAATCAGTTATTTAAAAGAATTAGAGTTAAATGAAATTTTAATGTTTGAAAATGGTATAGATACAATTGTTGGTGAAAAAGGCTTAAAGCTATCAACAGGTCAAAAGAGAAGAATTAATATTTTAAGAAGCTACTTAATGGATAAAAATATTTATATTTTAGATGAGCCAACATCTAATTTGGATAAACATACTGAAGAAATAGTTGTAAATTTTATATTAAAGTATTTTAAAGATAAAACTTTAATTATTGCTACTCATAATGAAAAAATAAATGAAATATGTAATAAATTTTATCATTTTGAAAATCACAATTTAACTATTAAAACTTTGCCAATTGATTCATAAATTTTAAGTGAAGAATTTAACATTTAATTACTTTTTATTATATAAATATATAACTACACTTTAAATATATATTTTGTAAAAGACAGCTAAACAGATATATAATTTATTGATTGGATTTGCCATAAATTTGGTATTGGAGAATCAAAAGAATTAGTTAAAAAATTTGAAGAAGGAACTCGTACATTTATTGACCCTAAAAAGCAATTTGAACATGAAGAAAGAGAAAAGGAATGGGATTTAGAGAGATAAAGCAGATATACCAAATATCTGCTTTGCCTTTAATTTTTTAATTCATCATATTTTCTCTCTTGTTTTGAGTATTCTTCTGGTTTTAATCCTATTCTTACTTTCATATATTTTTCCATTAATATATACATTATTGTAAATATTATGCCTACTACAATCATACAATAAGCAGTTGACATTTATTTTGGAACAGTTATATCTATCAAAAACATATACAATTATCTAAAAGATGAAGTAAAGGTTAATGTAGATAGAAGAACTATAAAAAGATATTTAGATATTTTGGAAAAGGCTAAAATAATCTATTCTTGTGACTTGTTTGATATAAAATCAAAATCAGTTTTAAAAGGAGAGAAAAAATATTATTTAGCTGATTTAAGTATTTACTATTCACAAAACACTGACAACAGAATAAACTATGGACCAGTTCTTGAAAATGTAATGTATTCTTATTTAAAAAGCAAGAATTATAAACTTTTTGTAGGTTATATTGGAAAATTTGAATGCGATTTTATTGCAAGAGCAAATTATGATGATTACTATTATATTCAAGTTTCTAAAGATATTAGTAATAAAGACACTGAAGAAAGAGAATATAGACCATTTTATATGATTAAAGAACTATACCCTAGATATTTATTTACTATGGATATGTTACTTCAAAAACGAGATGGTATAAATCATGTGAATATTGTTGATTTTATATATAATAATAAGAATTTATAAAAAATTTATGGAGCGATTTAGGAGGTTATTTGCGAAAAATATGCCCATTTTTCATAGTGTTCCTCCCACTTTTTACTCAAAAAAATAATTGACTCATCAACTGTTGAAATTAGTATAGCATAAAATAAAGAAAATTGATAGTTTTTTTTGATAATTTATCTAAAAATCAATTATTTATGGTATAATATTGTTGTAAAATATATAAAAATGTTAGGAGAAGTTTATGAAAATAACAGTTGGGGGAAGTTTCCATGAACCTGGTTGGACAGCAGTTAAGAGCACAGTAAAAAAATTACAGAATGCTGGTCATCAGGTATTGGCACCACGGCACAGAATGGGAACCAATCAATATTAATGATGAATTTGTAAAATTTAAAGGAGAAGAAAATACTTCTATTGAAGATTTACAAAAAGGATTTTTTTCTTGTATGGAAAAAAGTGATATTTATGTAATCTGCAATCCAAATTCATATGAAGGATTTATGGTTTCAGTTGAATTTGGATATGCAACATATAATATTTTGCATTCTTTAGGTACTTTAAGAAAAATATACTTTACTAATACCCCACTTGGATACGATAAGTTTAATTCAGATTTAGGACTTTCATTTGATACTTTTTTATTAAATTTATATAACAATCCAAGTTATCAAAATGAATTAGCTTTTTTTAGAAAACATAGAGATAGTAAAGATTTAGATTTTAGATATACCTGTGAAAGAGATTTTTATGATGATTTAAAAGATATGTATGGTAAAGTTCTATTACTACAATCTGGAGGCAATTTAGTTATTGGTTTAGAAAACTTACTTGATAAAAATAAAAATGTAATTCAATTTACACAACATTCTATATCAGATGATGATGAATATGAGTTGTAATTATTTTAATTTAATTTGAATACTATTCAAATTAAATTAAAATATTCGACATTATATTCTTTATTTAAATTTATTTATTATTTTATATAGGGCTTGGGACTTAGTCCCAAATTTCGAATTTTGACTAGGGAGGAAAAATTCAGTGCTTGTTAGGAAGTGTATGGAGGTACAAAAATTGTACTTAATTTGAATTTTTCCTCTAATTTCTTTACTTTTGATTACTTATTACTGCACCAATTTTATAATTTTCTTTCTTTGATTTTGAAAAAGTTTTGTTATCTTTTACAGCAACTAATCTTATCAATTTTTGTTTTTCTTTGTTTAATTTTATTTCAATTTCTTCTTCGTTTTGGTTCACATTTTCTGAAAATAATTCATAAAATTCTATTTCAAATTTTTGATTAAGTCTTGCAATATAATCGTCTAATTGTTCTTGATTTATATTAACACTTGTCCTAATTTCTTTTTCTTCTTTATTCACTTCGACAGGTACATAAATATCTGCTATTCCTAATGCAAAAAACTTTGTTAATTGTTCAATATAACTACTTCTAAAATTTATTTTATCAATGTAAAATTCTCCGTTTTCTATTTTTTAATAGTGTCATTGATTCAATAAATTTTGAAATAAATTCTTGCTTTTCTTCTTTCGATTTTTTATTCCATTCTTGCTTTAAAGTTTCATTTAATTTGTTATCTTTTATTAGTTTTTCTCTTTCAATATCTCTGTCAGCCATTAGCTGTTGTGGTGTAAAAGAAAGACTATTTGTATTAAGTTTTTCATATTTTTTTGTTTCTAAAATGTTTATTTTTTCTTCAATCATTTTGTAATCTTCTGAAAAATCTTCCATTTCAACTATACCACTTACATAAGCCCTTTTTATTCTTTCTTTTTGTTTTTGTAATCTGTCAATTTCTTGGTCTAGTTTTTCTGTTTTGGTTTCTTTTTTATCAGCTAGTATTGGTAAAAAATATTTCTTTACTGCCATATCATATTCGACTAACTCAAGAATAAATCTTTGTAAACATTCTTCGATTTTATCTTCTCTGTAATAAGTCTTGCAATGTTCACAAGTATAATACATATATTTTCTTTTAGTACCTCCAGAGCCTTTACATTTCATTATTCGATTACATTTAGGACATTTTAGTTTTTGAAAAAATATATAAACTCTATCTCTTGTATAACTTCTTTGATTTTTTTCTTTTTGATACTGTGCTTCATTCCACATAGCACGACTAATTATTGGCTCTACTACATTCATATAAACTAATGTGTCTTTATTGTTTGATTTTCCTTTTTCATAATCTCCCATATATACCTTATTGTCTATCATCTTCATAATGGTTGTATCTCTCCAATGTTTTGGTGCTAACACTTTTTCTTTATTTAATGTATTACTAATTTGTTGATAGCTTTTTCCCTCTAAATACATATTAAATATTCTAATTACAATATCTTTTGTAGTTTCATCAATTATTGTTTTCTTATTTGTATCTTTTTTATAGCCTAATGGTACAATTCCTGGTAAATGACCAGATTTAATAGCACCGTTTAATCCGAACTTTGTTCTTTCACTTACTATCTCAATTTCTAGTTGTGATAATACTGTTAGCATTCTTACAAAAAATCTTCCATTAGCAGAAGATGTATTTACATCATCTACATCTTCTTATGACAAAAATTAGAAAATATTGATATTTAGTAGCTTTCGCCTATAATTTATAAAGCAAATAAAAGGGGCTGTAAAAAAAGTCCCAACGAAAAATGAGTGAAAAATTTTCACTCAT
>CAOSZT010000153.1 GCA_948528155.1 uncultured Clostridia bacterium
TTATTTTAATTAATAAATAATACAATTTTTTAACAAAGGAGTGTCCCTTTTTCCCGCCATTTAGGGATTTTAAGGAACGTCCCTTTTTCCCGTTTTCCCAAGGAGTGTCCCCTTTTCCCGCCATTTAGGGATTTTTAGCAACGTCCCCTCTGTCTCGTCCCCTCTGTCCCGTCCCTTCTGTCCTTTTTAGCAACGTCCCTCTTTCCCGTTTTCCCTTTTGGCATATTTTACAAAATATTGAGTAAATTATAAAAGAGATATAAAAAAGAATTGTAATAAAGGGGGAAATATGAAATTCATAATAGAAGTTGGCAAAGGAATACTAATAGGAGCAGGATGTATATTACCAGGAATAAGTAGTGGAGTATTATGTGTTATTTTTGGAATATATGAAAAATTACTAGAAAGCATATTAAACTTTTTTAAAGACATAAAAGAAAACACAAAATTCCTATTTCCAATAGCAATAGGAGGAATTATAGGAGTAATACTATTTAGTAAAATACTACAATATTTACTATATAAATATCCAGTACAAACAAAATCAATATTTATAGGACTAATTTTAGGAGGAGTAATTTTACTATTTAAACAAATGGACACAAAAGAAAAATTCAAAATAAAAAATCTATTTTATTTAGTAATATCATTACTAATAGGAATTTCAATGGTATATATTGAAAACAAAATAGGAACAGAAACAAAAGAAAATGTAAGTAATTTATATCTAATTATTAGTGGATTTTTAATGTCAATAGGAATAGTTGTACCAGGTGTTAGTAATACAATAATTTTAATGTTACTGGGGGTATACACTTTATACTTAAACTCAGTTTCAACATTATATTTACCAATATTAATACCTATGGGAATAGGACTAATTTTAGGAAGCTTAATATTTATGAAAATTATAAAATATTTATTAGAAAAATTTTATATTCAAACAATACTTTCAATTATAGGCTTCACACTAGGATCAATTTTAGTTTTATTACCAGAAACACAATCAATACTTGAAATTGTTATAGCATTTTTATGGGGAATAGTAGGAATTTATATAGTAAAAATTTTAAATGTATAATTATCTTGAAACAATTAGCAATAAATGTTAAAATAGTAAATATAAGAAGGTGATTATATGACAATAGAAGAAGCAATAGAAGAAGGAAAAAATAGGTTAAAAAATGAAAATATAGAATCTCCAAAATTAAAATCAAGATTATTAATGCAATTTATACTAAATAAAACAAGACAATATATTATTGTAAATGACAAAGAAAGACTTGATTTTGATGATGAAAAAAGATTTTTTGATGCAATATTAAAAATAACAAAAAAAATACCATTAGAACATATAACTCACCAAAAAGAATTTATGAAATTAAACTTTTATATAAATGAAAATGTATTAATTCCAAGACAAGACACAGAAATTTTAGTAGAACAAGTAATTGAAATAGCACAAAATACAAAAGCAAAAAAAATATTAGACTTATGTACAGGAAGTGGAGCAATAGCTGTTTCACTTGCCAAATATCTTCCTAATTGTGAAATAACTGCAATAGATATAAGTAATGAAGCATTAAAAGTAGCAAAAAAAAATGCGAAAAATAATGAAGTAGAAAAACAAATAACATTTATAAACTCAGATTTATTTACAAATATACAAAAAGAAAAGTTTGATATAGTAGTATCTAATCCACCATATATAAAAAAAGATGTAATTGAAAAATTAGATAAGGAAGTAAAAAAAGAGCCATATATTGCTTTAAATGGTGGACAAGATGGCCTTTATTTTTATAAAAAAATTGTAAATGAAGTATATGAATATTTAAAATATGAAGGATATTTGTGTTTTGAAATAGGATTTGATCAAAAAGAAGATGTTACTAAAATTATAGAAAAAGAAGAAAAATTTAAAAATATATATTCAAAAAAAGATTTATGTGAAATGGATAGAATTATTGTAGCACAGCTAAAGTGATAGGAGGAAAAAAATAAATGTCTTTTTCATCAGATTTAAAAGAAGAACTTAGTAAAACAAATAATTTTACTAAAAAACAAGAAATAAAATATGAATTAATAGGATATCTAATTTCTAAAAATGCTAGTATAGTGAAAAATAATATAAGATATGCAACTGAAAGTGATTATAATATCAACAGATTTTCTAAATTACTAAAAAATTTAGATATAAATCACAATATCGAATTTGATGGAAAATCATTTATAATCACCCTTAAAGTAAAAAACAATATAGAAAATATATATATTCAAAATTCAGAAATTAAAATTGTAAATCCAGAAAATATAAATGAACAAGAAAAAAAATCAATTATTAGAGGAGCTTTTTTAGGAGCAGGATCAATTAACAATCCAGAAAAAACATATCACTTAGAAATCAATTTATCAAACAAACATAATTTAGAATATTTATTTAATATTTTAATTAATATGAACATAAAAAGTAAAACATTAGAACAAGAAAAAAAATACTCAATTTATATAAAAGACGGAGAAGAAATTTCACAATTTATAGCATTACTAGGAGCAAGTAGAAGTGTACTAAAATTTGAAGACATACGAGTACAAAGAGAAATGAGAGGAAAAGTTAATAGAATAGTAAACTGTCAAACAGCAAACTTAAACAAAACAATTAATGCATCAGTAGAACAAATAGAAGCAATAAGAAAACTACAAAAAACAAATCAATTTAATAAACTAGAAGAAAACTTAAAAGAAATAGCACTATTGAGATTAGAATTTCCAGATATGCCATTAATTGAACTTGGAAAACAACTAAAAAATCCTGTTGGAAAATCAGGAGTAAATTATAGATTAAAAAAAATTATACAAATAGCTAATGAATTATAACTAGGAGTAAACATGGAAATAGGAGTATATATACATATCCCTTTTTGTATAAAAAAATGTGATTATTGTGATTTTATATCATATCCCAATAAACTATATAAACAAAAGGAATATATAGAAAAAATAATTGAAGAAATAGAAGACAATAAAGATTTATTAAAGAAAAAAGAAATAACAACAATATACATTGGAGGAGGAACACCCTCATCTATAAGTGCTGATTTAATAAAAAAAATTTTAGATAAAATTTATGAAGTAGCAAATATAAAAAACAAAAATAATATAGAAACTACTATTGAAGTAAATCCAGGAACTACAACAAAAAATAATCTACAAATGTATAAAAATTGTGGAATAAACAGGTTAAGTATTGGCCTACAAAGTACAAATGATAAAATTTTGAAAAACATTGGAAGAATTCATAACTATAAACAATTTATAAATACATATAATTGGGGAATTGAAACAGATTTTAAAAATATAAATGTAGACTTAATGTTAGGGCTTCCAAATCAGACAATAAGTGATTTAAAACAAAGCTTAGAAAAAATAACAAAATTAGAGCCAAAGCCAAATCATATATCAATATATTCATTAATAATAGAAGCGGGAACAGAGATAGAAAGAAAAATTAATGAAGGTGAGATAAAATTACCAGAAGAAGATGAAGAAAGAAATCAATATAAATATACCAAAAATTACTTAGAACTAAATGGGTACAAGCATTATGAAATATCAAACTTCGCAAAAATAGGATATGAATCAAAACACAATATGAACTGCTGGGAACAAAAACAATATGTAGGATTTGGAGTATCAGCACATTCATATATAGATGGTGTTAGATATTCAAACACTTGTGATATAGATATATATTTAAAAAATAAAAGTGCAGATGTAAAAATTATTCACGAAAAGCAAAATAAAGAAGATATGAAAAAAGAGTATATGCTTTTAGGATTGAGAAAAATTGAAGGTATTAGTATTAGTAAATTTAAAGAAAAGTTTGCAGAAAATCCAATTTATTTATTTAGAGAAGAATTGCAGAAATTGGTTGAAAAAGATTTAATAGTTGTAGATTTGGATAATATACAACTTACTAATAAAGGGCTAGACTTTGCAAACTTAGTGTGGGAAGAATTTGTATAAAATTTATTGATATTATAACTGTTCTAATAGTTTTTATATAAATTATGTAAAATGTTATTATATATGATTAGTTGTTTAAATGGTAATGTTATTATATATGATTAGTTGTTTAAATGGTAATGTTATTTATAGTAGTGAAACATATATAAATGAGAGGTTGAATATGAAAAATATAAAAGATTATAATTTAGAGGAGCTAAAACAAGAATTAGTAGATATAGGAGAAAAGCCATTTAGAGCAGAGCAAATATTTAAGTGGATATATAAAGAAAAAGTAAAAGAATTTGAAGAAATGACAAACATATCATTAGAATTAAGAAAAAAACTAAAAGAAAACTATATAATGTGTAACTATAAAATAATAAAAAAACAAGAAGCTAAAGATGGAACAATAAAATACCTATTTGATGTACTAGATGGAAATGCAATAGAAACAGTATTAATGAGTTACCACCACGGATATAGTATATGTGTTTCATCACAAATTGGCTGTAAAATGGGGTGCAAGTTTTGTGCTTCAACAGGTATTAAATTTATAAGAAGTTTAACTTCAGGAGAAATTGTAGAACAAATTTTAGCAGTAGAGCAAGATACAGGAGTTAGAATATCAAATGTAGTGTTTATGGGAATAGGTGAGCCTTTAGATAATTATGATAATGTTGTAAATGCAATTAGAATTATAAACAATCAAAAGGGCTTGAATATTGGAGCACGTCATATTAGTATATCAACAAGTGGTTTAGTACCACAAATTTATAGATTAGCAGATGAGAATATTCAATGCACTCTTTCAATTTCTTTACATGCTACTAATAATGAGAAAAGAAGCAGTATGATGCCTGTAAATAACAGTTTTCCAATTGAAGAATTAATAAAAGCATGCAAAGATTATATTACTAAAACTAATAGGAGAATTTCTTTTGAGTATGCCTTAGCAAAAAACAGTAATGATAATATAGATGATGCAAAAGAACTTGTAAAACTTTTAAAAGGTATGTTATGCCATGTGAATTTAATACCAATTAATAAGATTGAAAATGGTACATATACAAAAAGTTCTAATGAAAATATTATGAGATTTAGGGATTTTCTAAATGATAATGGTATTGTTGCAACTATTAGAAGAGAACTAGGTTCAGATATTGAAGCAGCTTGTGGGCAGTTGAGGAGAAAAAATTTATAATATTTATAAAAAGAGAAAAGGAAAAAGTATTTTTATA
>CAOSZT010000154.1 GCA_948528155.1 uncultured Clostridia bacterium
AAAAAATAAATAAAAAATTGAATAAAAAAATAATTTAGTATAAAAATAAAAAACAAAGGCAAAATAATAAAAAGAAAGAAGGGATAAAATGGACAAAGAAAAAATAGAGGGGACAATAGAAAATATATATGAGATAAAATATGATTTATTAGACCAAAAGATAACACAAAAAATCAAAGAAAACAAATACAAATTAAAAAAGACAGAAGAATTAAGAATAATGGAAGAAATAAAAGAAAAACTAATAAGAAAGCAATTAGAACAATTATTAAAAGAACTAGATGAAAATAGCAGAATAAAAAACTCAATAATAATGAAAGAAATGTACAAACAAGGTTTTATTGATGGAGTAAATTTAATTATAGACTGCAAAATTAAAGGCTAATTAATGGTAAAAAAACAATAAATACTACGGAAAACACAGGTTTAAAGTATGTATCAAAAAACATTAGATTTCCCTAAGTTTTTAACAAATTTTTGCTGAAATTGCTTGCAAATTTTAGTATGGTTTAGTATAATACAAATGTAGAAAATACAATGAAAAGAGGGAAAAATAATGGAAGAAACACCACAAAGAAGAGACGGGAAAATAATAGAAAGAGATATAGACAAAGAAATGAAAAATGCATATATAGATTATGCAATGAGTGTTATTGTATCTCGTGCACTTCCAGATGTTAGAGATGGTTTGAAGCCAGTACATAGAAGAATACTATATTCAATGCACGAAGATGGAATAACATCAGACAAAGCATATCGTAAATGTGCTAATACAGTAGGTTCAGTACTAGGGCGTTATCATCCACATGGAGATAGTTCTGTATATGATGCAATGGTAAGATTAGCTCAAGATTTTACAATGAGATATCCATTAGTAGATGGTCATGGTAATTTTGGATCAGTAGATGGAGATAGTCCAGCAGCTATGAGATACACTGAAGCAAGAATGTCAAAAATTTCTGAGCAAATGCTTACGGATATTGAAAAAAATACAGTTAATTTTATGCCAAATTATGATGAAAGATTACAAGAACCAACAGTATTACCAGCAAGAATACCAGCATTACTAGTAAATGGATCATCAGGTATAGCCGTAGGTATGGCAACAAATATACCACCACATAACCTATCAGAAGTAATTGATGGAATTATAAGAGTAATAGACAATCCAGAAACAACAGTTGAAGAATTAATGGAAGTTATAAAAGGACCAGATTTTCCAACAGGTGCAACAATTTTAGGTAAAGAAGGAATAAGACAAGCATATACAACAGGTAGAGGAAAAATTACAATGAGAGCAGAAGCAGAAATTGAAGAAATGGGGGGAAATAGACAAAGAATAATAATTACATCATTACCATATCAAGTAAATAAAGCTAAGCTTGTAATGACAATAGCAGATTTATCAAAAGAAAAGAAAATTGAAGGAATAGCAGAAGTAAGAGATGAATCTGACAGAAAAGAAAAAACAAGAGTTGTTGTAGAATTAAAAAGAGATGCAAGACCACAAGTTATATTAAATCAACTATATAAACATACACAAATGCAAGAAACATTTGGTACTATAATATTAGCATTAGTAGATGGAGCTCCTCAAATATTAACATTAAGACAATGTTTAGATTGTTATATAAATCATAGAAAAGAAGTAATTTTAAGAAGAACAAAATTTGAATTAGACAAAGCATTAGCAAGATTACATATTTTAGAGGGATTAAAAATTGCATTAGACAATATAGATGAAGTAATTAGTATTATACGTTCTTCTTATGATAATCCAAAAGAGAGATTAATGGAAAGATTTGGATTATCTGATATACAAGCTCAAGCAATTCTTGATATGAGATTAAAAACACTATCTGGATTACAAAGAGAAAAGATAGAAGAAGAATACAATGCATTAATGAAATTAATAGAACACTTAAAAGCAATATTATCAAGTGAAACATTAGTATATGGAATAATAAAAGAAGAATTATTAGAAATAAAAGAAAAATATGGTGATGATAGATTAACAAAAATATTACCAGCAGTAGGAGAATTTATTGAAGAAGATTTAATAAAAGAAGAACAAACAGTAATAACATTAACTCATTTTGGATATATAAAAAGAATGCCTGTAGACACATATAAAAGCCAAAGAAGAGGTGGAAAAGGAATTACAGCAACAGCAACAAGAGAAGAAGACTTTGTAAAACAAATATTTACAGCGTCTACACATGATACAGTATTATTCTTCACAAATAAAGGAAAATTATATAGATTAAGAGGATATGAAATACCAGAAGCAGGAAGAACAGCAAAAGGGACTGCAATTGTTAACTTACTAAATTTAGATGTAGGAGAAAAAATATCAGCAGTAATACCAATTCAAAACTTTGCTGAAGGAAAATACTTATTAATGGCAACAAAAAATGGATTAATAAAGAAAACAGCACTTACAGAATATAACTCTGCAAGAAAAACAGGATTACAAGGGATAACACTAAAAGAGGAAGATGAACTTATAACTGTAAGACTTACAGATGGAGAAGACAATGTTGTACTTGTTACAAAAGAAGGTATGTGTATAACATTTGACGAAAAAGAAGTAAGACCTATAGGAAGAGTATCACAAGGTGTTATAGGAATAAGACTAAATGATGGTGATGAAGTAATTGGAATGGAATCTGTAATTGCAGGAGGAAAAGCAACACTTTTAGCTATTACTGAAAATGGATTTGGTAAAAGAACAGAATTAGATGAATATAGAGTTCAAATAAGAGGTGGAAAAGGCGTTATAACTTACAAAATCACACCAAAAACTGGAAAATTAGTAGGAGTAAGAATAGCAACAGAAGAAGATGATGTGATGTTAATAACAGATACTGGAACAATTATAAGACTACAAGTAAAAGATATAAGTGTCCTTGGAAGATCAACACAAGGAGTTACGTTAATGAGAACAAATGATGGAGGAAAAGTTGTAAGTATTGAAACTTTAACACCAGAAATGAAAGAAACAGTTGAGTAGGAAAAAGGAAATAGGGACACTCATTAGGAAAACGGGAAAAGGGGGACGTTCCTTAAAATCCCTAAATAACGGGAAAAAGGGACACTCCTTTGTTAAAAGATATTATTTTAATTATTAAATAATACAATTTTTTAACAAAGGAGTGTCCCTTTTTCCCATTATTTAGGGATTTTAAGGAACGTCCCTCTTTCCCGTTTTTCCAATGAGTGTCCCTCTTTCCCTTTTTCTTATTTTTTAAATCTCAAATCTTCACCAAAGAAATAATAAATATCATAATAACCAGCAATTCTTGAACCAATACGTTCTTCATAATTTTTAAAAATATCATTAATATTCAAATTAGAAGAAATAATAGTCTTAGTAATTTTATTATTCAAATTCAAAATTCTAGTATTTAAAATAGTAAAAAGCTCACTAAGTTTCATACTATTCAAACTTTCAGTACCCAAATCATCAATAATCAATAAATCACAATTAAGAATTGACTGATAAAAGTCATAACCACAATCTTTCTGTCTATTCATCTTATAATCTATTACGGTTTCAAGTAATACAGGAGCTGTTTGATAAATTACAGATTTTCCCTTTTTAAGAAGTTCAGATGCAATACAATTTGACATAAATGTTTTACCGTAAACCAGTAGGACCTACAAATAGTAAATTTTTACAATCTATACTATCAAACTTATCTATAAATTCAATACATTTATTTTTTATATTTAAAATATTCTTCCTTGGAGAAATATTAAAATTGTATTTAGATAAATCTACTTCATCAGAAAAAATTGTTTCATTAAAATTATGAAAATTTTCTTTTTCAAGATTATATATATTAGATTTATTAAAAGCAATATTTAACAATTTTTGTTTCAAACAATTACACATAGTAGAATTAAAATTATCATCTAAAGTAAAACCTGTATCATTACAAACTTTACATTCATAAAAGGGTTTCAAATAATCTAAATCATAATTATTTCTAAGTAAAATAGATTCTTTTTCTTTCTTCAAATCTGCAATTCGTTGTTTTAAACTATCAATAGTATAAGAATTAGAAGTATTATTTAAGATATTTTTTGCAGTATTAATTGCAAAAGTATTTAATTCATTATCGATTTCTTCTAAACGAGGAATTAATTTATATAGATTATCTTTTCTTCTATCCAAATCTAGTTCAGCATTTACTTTTTTTTGTTCATATTCTCTTAATAAAGAATTTAAAACTTCATTTACCATTATTATCTCCTTCTAAATTATTATCATCAGCATTTGCATATAGAAAATCTAAATTATTATATTGACGTTGTTCATAATTAGATTTTGAAACTTTAGATTTTAAATCTTTTATATCTTTATTTTGTTTTTTACGTTGCTCTAAAAAAGCTTCTATTTGATCTGGAGTTTTTAAATTTCTATCATGCCAATCTGTAATTATATTATTAATATATTCAAAAGTTGGATTTTGTTTATAAGTAGTCCTCTTTAAAGCTATTTCTATTATATCCATATCATATGAAAAATCTAAAACCCAATTTTCTATATAAGCTTCTTCATATTGAGTTAAACCACCATGTTTCCCAAGTTTTTTCGCAATAAGATTTTTTATTTTTTTCAATTTTTCTTGTTTTTGATCATATAAATCTAGATCATTCCAAGTATGTATTTTATTAGCACCCCAAGCCTCAGCAACAGTCTGTACATATTTTTTGTGTAAAGCTGAACGTTTATAACAATAATCAAATAAAGTAATCATAACTTGTTCATCAAAATTATATTTCCTAAACCATAAATCAATATCATTATACCAAGTAGGACCCATAATGCCTTGAAAATACATATTATTAATATGTTCAATAGCTTTTGCACGTGATTGATTTTTAGAAACTTGTTCCATTTTTTCTTTAGATTGAGTAAGATTAGGTTTATATAAATTATTTAAAGTTGATTCTTGTAAATCTATAACTATATATCCAGTAGTTTTTTTCAATATTAAAGCATTTTCTTCTAAAAACTTCAAACCATCATTTATAACTTTTACAGACAAAGACAGTTTTTTAGACAAATCATTTATTTTTACTTCCTTATTATATTTTGAAAGAAATATTAAATATAAATAAATTTTTAAATAATCACCAGG
>CAOSZT010000155.1 GCA_948528155.1 uncultured Clostridia bacterium
ATATTATTAAACTTTCATATTAAAATGTGAAAGTTTAAAGAATTGTATGTGAAAAGATTGTAAAAATAATTGAAGAATAACATAGATTATGTTAATATATAAAAATACAAGGAGGAATATGGAAGTAAATATAGAAATACAAAACAATTTAAAAAATAAAAAAGATGAAGAAGTTGACAAATTTATTAATGAATTAAAAGATACATTAGAGAAAGATACACATATAAGAGAAGCCAATTTAGATTTATCAAGTGCTGAAGAAATATATTTAAGTAGTAAAATATCATCAATAGCACTAAAGAATTTAATAAAATATAAAGAAAAGCATATAGATGAGTATTTAATAACAAAATTAAATAATGAATTAGACAAAATGGATAAAAATATCCAAAAAAAATGGAACTTACAATCAAGACTATATTTAACAGATGCTGAAGATAAACTATATGGCGAAAAAGTTGATTTAATATCTAATGCCTATTTTGAATTAAATACATTAGCAGATCTTAATAACAAAAAGCTTTTAACAAAATTAAAAGAAAGTATTAATAATCATATAAAAGTAAATTTATATGAATATAGTAAAAAATACAAATTAAATAAAAATCAAAAAAATATGATATTAGAATATACAAAAAATGAAGTAAATAAAATAATAAATAATTTTGCCAAAAAGTATTTAAATAATGAAACTAGAGATATGGTAGCAAATTTTCAAAATAGATGGGAAGAAGCATATAAAAATAAAGATTATGATACAGCTAATTTTTTTGCTGGCCAAATAAGGAGAATGTATAGTAATGGAATCTTTAAAGATGATGTTTTAAGAGAAAAAAACATGAAAACAATATATATAGATGATATTTTAGATGAAAAAAAACAAAAAGGAGAAAAAGTAGAGTTAACAGAATTAGAAGAAAAAGTAATCAATAAATATATGCAAGGAGAATATATGAGTCAATATGTTGACAAACATTGATTTTATGGTAAAATATAGCTATATTACAAGAGAGGAGAATAAAATCTAGTATGAAAATAAAAACATTATACATAGACAAGTTTAAAGGTTTTAAAAATTTTAATATAAATTTTGAAGATGATATAAATTTACTCGTTGGAGAAAATGGCAGTGGTAAAACTACTATTTTTGAAATTATTTTTAATGCACTATCTGGAAATAAGCAATATTTTGAAAATTCAAATCTAACACAAATCAAATTGGAATTACAAAGCAATAATGAAAACTATAAAATTATTGTGCAAGAAAATAATGGAATAGAATTATTAATAAATGAAAATATAGCAGATTTTAATCATGAATTTTTTAAAGTGCAAAAAGTGATATATTTACCAGCAGAAGTTTCTTTTTCAGAATATAACATAAATAGTCCAACAATTTTAAAAGAAGAAAATAGAGATTTAAAATTAGATGCAAATAAAATAAGTAAGGATTTCAAAATTTTCTTAGTAAATGAAAAGATATTAGATTTAAACGATATTGCAAATGGAAATAACCAAAATGCTAATAGGATATTAAAATTAAAAGAGATATTTAATAATTTTTTTGAAGATAAGAAATTTATAGATGTAGATGTTAGTACATATGAGCCTATTTTTGAACTAAATGAAACAAAGAAAATAATTACTTTAGATAAATTAAGTTCAGGAGAAAAGCAGATATTTTATAAGGGAGGTTCTTTATTACAATTTACAAAAAAAAATAATGTAATAATTTTATTAGACGAACCAGAAACAAGTTTACATCCAGAATGGCAACAAAAAATTCTTGACTTTTACAAAAATATTAATAAAGAAAACCAATATATTTTTGCGACACATTCAGCACATATAGTTTCATGCTGTAATAAAGAGAAAATTAGATTATTAGGCAAAGAATGAGATTATATAATTTTAAGAGATATATTAAATGAAACTTATGGTGCTACAAATGAAGAATTACTATATGAAATATTTGATTTAAATTCTGTTAGAAATTTAGAAATACAAAAAGATATTGATTTATATAAAGATTTATTTTATAGAAAAGAATCTTTAAATGAAGAAGAGAAAGAAATGCTAGAAGAATTAAAACAAAAATTAGTTAATAGTAAAGCCTTAGCAAATAATTATGTCACTTTATTAGAATTAGGGATATCAAATGAAAAAACTAATGAATATTTAAAAGGATTGAGAGGTAATAATGCACAAAGTAAAAAGGAATAAAGCACCACAAACATTAATAAAAAAACAAAAAAATACTATAATTAAAGAATATAATAAGGATGATTGGAAATTAACTAATAAAGAAAGAATAGACCTATTAGATAGTTTATGCAATATGTATAGTGGATGTTGTGCTTATTGTGAGGCTTCACTTAATATTACATCAAGTGCATATATAGATCATTTTAGACCAAGAAGTTTATTTCCAGAGTTGACTTTTGAATATAATAATTTAAATTATTCATGTCAAATATGTAATAGAAATAAAAGTGATTTATGGGATGAGGATTATTTTAATCCATCTGAAGAAAATCCTGAAAAGCATATTGTATTTAGAGGTTTGTTAGCTTGTAAGTTAGATGATAGAGGACAAAAAATGATAGACTTGTTGAAAATTAATGAGACTAAAAGACTAAAATTAAAGGAAAAAACATATGAAGGAATGCTATATAGTATTATTAATGCTAAGAGTATTATAAATCTAGTAGATAAAAATATTAAAAGTACAGTAGAAATGGCAAAAATAAAAGTTAATGAGACAATAAAATTTTATAATTCATTAACTAAAGAGGGGTCTGATTATTGTACTATGATAAGACATAATTTTAAAAATCAAATACAACAATTAGAAAAAGAATTAGGTTTATTAGAGAAATATTGATGAATAATTTTTTAAAAACAAGGGGAAAAAACGGTAATATTTATTGTTTTAATCCCTTGTTTTTTAGAAGATTTAGTGAATTTCAAATAGCTGGATTACAGTCATAGTCTATATTTAAACATACTTTTATGTTAAAAACAGATATTTAATTTTTTTATTAAATCTGTTATATTCAAAAAATTATGAAACTTATTGACTTTATATAAAATAGAAAATATAATGTCATTAGATTTAATAATAATTAATATAAAAATCTTTTAATGATAATTATAATTCTAATTTTGGCTGATACTTCTCAAGCCACATATTCACCTGACAAAGATAAGCCATAAGCTGAGGTCCAGTCATTAACTGCCCAAACCAAGGTCTACTAAAAGCAGAACCATCACTATTCAAAATTTCCAAAATATAATCACGATTAAGTAAACTATTAATAGGAGCATTTTTATCTTTCATAATATCAGAAAGCATAACCTTAACTTTAGCTAAATAAGAAGGGTTATGAGTTTTAGGATAAGGAGACTTTTTTCTATCAATAATTTCATCAGGAAGAAAATCTCTACAAATATATCTAAGTAAACCTTTCTCACGACCATTTAAAGCCTTAAGCTCCCAAGGAATATTCCAAACATATTGAGCCAATCTATAATCACAAAAAGGAACACGAAGTTCAAAACCATTATACATAGACATTCTATCAGAACGGTCAAGTAATGTTTGCATAAACCAATTTAAAGTAAGATGAGAAATTTTTCTTTTTTCAGCAGTTTCATCAGTATCACAATCTAAAATTTCGACCTCAGACAAACTTTCATTATATCTATAATCAATATAATTTCTTAAATTAACTTTAGAACCAATAGAAGGATTCAAAAGCTTTTGTCTTTCATCAATTGCAATAGACCAAGGAAAAGTAGCACTATTTAAGGCATCATCACGGAAAAACCAAGGATAACCACCAAAAATTTCATCAGCACACTCACCACTTAAAGCAACAGTCATTTCATTTTTAACATTTTTGCAAAATAAAAGTAGTGAAGAGTCAATATCAGCCATACCAGGCATATCACGAGCAATCATTGCATCTTCTAAATATGAAGCAAGTTCAGGAGTATCAATCACAATTTGATGATGATTTGTATGCAGATTTTTATTCATTAAATTTATATAATAATTATCAGAATTAGGCTGGAAATCACTTTTTACAAAATTTTTATCATTATCTATATAATCAATAGAATAAGTATCCAATGGTGATAGACCTTCTTTTTGACAATAATCAGAAGCAAATTTTGTAATAATACTTGAATCTAAACCACCTGAAAGAAAAGTACACAAAGGAACATCAGAAACTAATTGACTTTTAATACTATCTTCTAATATATATTTAACTTTATCACAAGTAGTATCAAAATCATCAGTATGTTTTTCAGACTTTAATTTCCAATATCTATCAATATGTAAACCATAATTATTAAAAACAGCATAATGAGCAGGTTTAAGCTCATAAATATCTTTAAATATAGTAGTTCCAGGTGTATGTGCTGGACCAATTCCAAACAGTTCACAAATTCCTTGATTATCTAATGTTTTTTCAACTCCAGGATATTCAAATAATGCTTTAATTTCAGATCCAAAAACAAGGCAATCATTTTTAATTGTATAAAATAAAGGTTTAATACCAAAATGATCTCTTGCTAAAAACAATTCTTTTTTTCTGCTATTCCAAATTGCAAAAGCGAAAATTCCATTAAGATGATTTACAACATCATTACCATAATGAATATAAGCTTTTAATAAAACTTCTGTATCACTATGACTATTAAAAGTAAAACCTTTTTCTAAAAGTGTTTTACGTATTTCTTTAGTATTATAAATTTGACCATTATAGACAATAACATATTCTCCATAAGTGTTTTTTTCTATCATAGGTTGAGTTCCACCATTTGGATCTATAACTATTAGTCTTTTATGAGCTAGTGCAACATTTTTGTCTACAAAAAATCCATCCTCATCTGGACCTCTTTTTGAAAGTGTAGAATTCATATTTAGTAATATATTCTTCATTTTTGATATATCATTTTTGTAATTCACAAATCCAACAAAACCACACATAAATACCTCCAATATTATAAAATTCTAAAAATAAATTTTTATTTATATTATATGAAAACAAAGTAAATATGTGCAGATTTCGATAATTAAAATATTAATTTAGTTTGAAGGCACATGAATAACAATTATTC
>CAOSZT010000156.1 GCA_948528155.1 uncultured Clostridia bacterium
GAAAGGTATGTATAATATATCAATTTTAATTGATGATTATATTATACAAGGTAATAGTATGAAACAAAATGTTGTAATGATTGAACCCGAAATTCCACAAAATACTGGAAATATAGCGAGGACTTGTGCTATAACTGGAGCAAAATTACATTTAGTACATCCATTAGGGTTTAAGATAGATGAAAAATCATTAAAAAGGGCTGGATTAGATTATTGGGATAAAATAGAAATTGAAGAACATAATTCATTAGAGGAATTTTTAGTAAAATATCCACCAGAAAAAAACAATATGTTTTTTGCGACAACAAAAGGAAAAACTAAATATACAGATATAGATTATTCAAAGATGGAAGAAGTTTTTATTTTGTATGGAAAAGAAACAAAAGGATTACCAGAATGGCTACTGGAAAAATATTTGAACACAAAAACAATAAGAATACCAATGTTACCTACATTAAGGTCATTAAATTTATCAAATTCAGTTGCTATAATTACTTATGAAATAATGAGGCAACATAATTTTGAAGATTTACAAGAAATAAGTTCTTATTTTGATTAATTAGAGAAGATAATAAAAAAGTATTAACTGTATGGGTAAAAAATTAGATATAAAATAAAAATGTTATGAGGGAGAGAAAATGGATTTTTTAATTATATTTATAGAAGGTTTTGCATCTTTTATCTCACCATGTGTATTGCCAATGCTACCAATGTATGTGTCTTATTTTTCTGGAAAAGATAAAGATTTGAAGAGAACTATTATAAATTCTTTAGGGTTTGTTTTAGGTTTTACAATTATTTTCATATTGTTAGGTATATTTGCAGGTACATTAGGAAAATTAGTAACAACTAATAGTAGATATATAAATATTGTATTTGGAATAATTATTATATTATTTGGAATGAATTATATTGGAATACTAAATATAAAAATTTTAAATCAATCTAAGGGAATAAAAAAGAATAAGGAAAAATTAAGTTTCTTTTCTGCAATCATGTTTGGAATGCTTTTTTCTGTATGTTGGACACCTTGTGTTGGAGTATTTCTTAGTAGTGCATTAATGATGAGTGCTAGTTCAGAAAATATTTTAAAAGGTGGTCTTATGCTATTTATTTATTCAATAGGATTAGGAATACCATTTGTTTTAACATCTATATTTTTAGAGAGGTTAAAAAACGCATTTGATTTTATCAAAAAGCATTATAATGTTATAAATAAAATCGCAGGAGTAATACTTATATTTAGTGGTATAATGTTAATTTTTTAGGAGGAAAAACAAATGGATAAAAGGAAAAAGTTAGTAATTCAATTTACTTTATTTATTTTATTATTAATAAGCATAACAGTTATTTACAATTATTTTATAAACAAAGATACTAAACAATCTATAAAGGAAAATAATATAGAAAATATTTATGAAAAGGAAAAAATAGAAATAATGGAAATCGAAAATGCTGAACAATTTCAGAAGGAAGTAATAGAGGAAAATGAAATTGTTTTTGTTGATTTTTATGCAACTTGGTGTAATCCATGTAAAGTAATGAGTCCAATTATTGAAGAGATAGCAAAAGAACATAAAGATGTAAAATTTGTAAAAGTAGATGTAGATAATAATGAAGAGTTAGCAATCAAATATAATGTTATGAGCATACCAACAATGTTTATTATAAAAAATGGGAAAGTAACAAAAAAATTTGTAGGAATAGTAAGTAAAGAAAATATAGTTACAGAATTTTAAATGAGTAAATAATTTTTTAATTATGAAGAAAGAAAAAATTGTAAAAAATGAAGTTGATATTTACAAAAATACATTTATATAATAAAATGAACTAAATATAGAAACATAAGATATAAAGGAGGAAATTATGAAAAAGTCAGTTATTATTATTACAATTATTTTATTAATAGCTGTTATTGTAGGAGTATTTTTATTGAAGAAAGAAAATGAGCCAGAGGAAAAAATGATTCAAACAGCTGAAGAAATGCAAAATATGTTAAGCACAATTTATTCTAGTGGAAAAGTACAGTTACCAGAGCTAGAAACATCAAGTATAGATGTAAATGATGAAAACCAAGTTGCTACTTTTACAGGATTAAAGTCAAATGAAAATGTAGAGGAATTAGTTGTATCTGTACCATTTATTAATGCTCAAGCATATTCACTTGCTGTTGTTAAGGTAAATGAAAAAGCTGATATAGAGCAAATGAAACAAGAAATGTTAGATAATATCGATATGAGAAGATGGATTTGTGTTTCAGCAGAAAAACTATATATTACGAATTATGAAAATGTGATATTTTTAGTGATGTCTAGTGAAGAATGGGCAAAACCAGTATATGAAGAATTCAAAAGTTTTGTTGGAAATGACATTGGAAAAGAATTAGAAAAGTCTGAAACAGGAGATATCGACCTTCCACCAGAAATGTAGTTTTAAAGTAAATGTGCATAAACTTCCATTAAATTGGAAGTTTTATTATTATTAGAAAGTAGGAAAAAATGTTATTTACAAGTATTAGCTTTTTATATTATTTTTTACCAGTTGTGATAGCTTTTTATTTTATTGTACCTAAAAAATTGAAAAATGTTGTATTATTTATTGCCTCAATGGTATTTTACTTTTATGGAGAGCCAAAGTATGTTTTTTTTATGTTGGTTGAAATTTTAGTGGCTTATATAGGAGCAATATTAATTGATAAATATAAGAAAAAAAGGTTATTAGTTGTTACTGTTTTAATACATATAGGACTATTGTGTATTTTTAAGTATACAGATTTTGCAATATCAAATGTAAATGGGATATTTGGGATAAATTTATCACTTTTAAGAATTGCACTACCTATAGGAATATCATTTTATACATTTCAAATTCTTAGTTATGTAATAGATGTATACAAAGAAAAGGTAAATGTTCAAAAGAGCTTTTTGAAACTAGCAACATATGTATCTTTGTTTCCACAATTAATTGCAGGTCCAATAGTAAGGTATGAAACAATTGCAGAAGAGTTAGATAATAGGAAACATAGTTTTAATAACTTTTCTTATGGAGTAAGAAGGTTTACAATAGGTCTTGCTAAAAAAGTGCTTATTGCTAATATGTTAGGTGAATTATGTAATCAATTTACTAATACAGATGAGAAAAGTGTGTTATTTTACTGGATATTTGCTATTAGTTATATGCTTCAAATTTATTTTGATTTTTCGGCATACTCAGATATGGCAATAGGACTGGGAAGAATATTTGGATTCCATTTTTTAGAAAATTTTGATTATCCATATATTTCAAAAAGTATTACAGAGTTTTGGAGAAGATGGCATATATCCTTAAGTTCTTGGTTTAGAGATTATGTGTATATACCACTTGGGGGAAATAGAGAAGGTATTAAAAAACAAATACGAAATATATTAATTGTATGGGGACTGACTGGTATATGGCATGGAGCAAGCTGGAATTTTGTGATTTGGGGACTATTATTTGGTGTAATTCTCATTATAGAAAAGATGTTTTTAGGAAAATATTTAGATAAGTGGCCAAGCTTTTTCAAAAGAATTTATGTGTTATTGATTGTTATGATAAGTTTTGTGATTTTTAATGCAGAGAATATGGGAGAGGCTTGGAGAAATATAATTGGATTATTTGGAATAAATAGAGAGAGTTTAATAAATTCATATACACTTTATTATCTAAGAAGTTATCAAGTAATATTAATTGTTGCACTTATTGGAGCAACTCCACTTTTAAAAAATATTATATTGAAATTGAAGAAAAATGAGAAGATAAATAAGATAATTAATATATTAGAACCAATATGTGGTGTAATTACAGCATATTTAGTGGATAATTCATATAATCCATTTTTGTATTTTAGATTTTAGGAGGAGGTATTTATGAGTGATAAAGTGAAAAATGTAGTAGTTACAATATCTTTCCTATTAGTTATTATTATCATGTTAATTGCAAATCTTATAGAGCAAGATAAAGAGGTGTCTTTAGCAGAAAGAAGAAGATTGCAACAGTTTCCGAAGTTTTCAATTAATCAATTATTTAAAGGGACTTTTTTTGAAAAATTTGAAAAATATACAATGGATCAGTTTGTACAAAGAGAAGCCTTTAGAAGTTTGAAGACTAGAATGGAGATTGGAGTATTAAAAAAGCAGGATAGTAACAATATTTATGAACATGATGGAAAATTAATTGAACAGATTTATCCTTTAAATGAAAAATCAGTTGTAAATTTAACTAAAAAGATGAATGAAATTAATCAGAGATATGTGAAGGAAAATAATAAAGTATATTATACTATTGTTCCAGATAAAAATTATTTTGCAAATACTAATCATTTAAAATTAGATTACCAGAAATTGCAAGATATGATGGCAGAGGATTTAAAATGGGCAGAATATATTGATATATTTGATTGTTTGGATTTATCTTGCTATTATGCAACAGATTCTCATTGGAAACAAGAAACATTACAAAAAGTTGTAAATAAAATTGATACTAAGATGGATTTGAAAATACAAAATAATTATGAAGAAAAGAGTGTGATAGATTTTAAAGGTGTATATGCAGGACAATTTCCAATTGAAATAGGTAAAGATGAGATACGAATATTGACCAATGAAGTGATAGAAAATTGTACAGTATATAACTACGAAACAGGTAAAAAAACAAAAATATATAATATGAACAAGATAAATGCACCAGATAAATATGATATTTATTTATCAGGTGCAACACCATTACTAACAATAGAAAATCCAAAAGTTAAACAAAATAAAGAGTTGATTGTTTTTAGAGATTCTTATGGTAGTAGTCTTGTTCCGCTATTAGTAAAGGAATATAGTAAGATAACACTGATTGATACAAGATACATATCACCAAAAATATTGGGTGAATATGTAGAGTTTCAAAATAATGATGTCTTATTTATTTATAGTACTTTGCTAATTAATAATAGTACATCATTGAAATAGATAAAATATGTGCAAAATGTAAAATTTATTTGCATTTTGCATTTTTTATATTATAGGAAAGTTCTATTATGAAAGTCATATTAATTTATTAAGTTATAGAAGAACTTCCCTATAATATAAAAGAGATGTACACAAATTTATTGCATAAATT
>CAOSZT010000157.1 GCA_948528155.1 uncultured Clostridia bacterium
AGTGGAGTTTTTTTCTGAAACTTACATCGTTTAATTTCTTATTCATTTGGAGGGGAGGTAAGAAAATGAAAGAGTTAGTAGATTTTGCAGTTTTAATAATAATATATTTTTGGAAATTTTATAAGAAATGGAAAGAAAAAGGTAGAGATGTACTGCTTGTAAATACTTTAATGTATATATACTTATCTTTTGTATTATTTTTTACCTTAATGCCTATAATAACATCTTTACCATTTATATTTAATCACCCATACGATTCAATGAATTTAGTTCCATTTATTGATGTTTTAAATGGTAGAGGTGATTTTATTAGACAAGTGGGATTAAATGTGATAATGACAATTCCTTTTGGTTTTTTAATGCCTTTAGTAAAAAGAGAAAATGCTAGACTATTAAAAGTTGTTTTTTATACTTTTTTATTAAGTCTAGGAATTGAGTTATTACAGCCTTTAATAAATGGTTTTAGATCATCAGATATAACAGATTTAATAACTAATGTCATAGGTGGAAGTATTGGATATGTTATGTATTTAATATTCAAACCGTTAACAACTAAAACATTAAATTATATAAGTCATAGATAATTACAAATTACAATTTTTTGATATAGTACATAATAAATGATAATTTTAAGAATTGATTTATACAAAAGGATATTGTATAATTAAAATATGCAATGAGGGGTTGTGTCCCCTTCAAATAGACCGACTCTGTAGTGGTTGGGACGCAGTTACTCATTGCATTGTATGAAAATACATTGATGTTGCTACTACAGACAACATCATATTTTTTTTATAAATTATTTGCCAAAGAAATTAAATCCTCTTGTTCTGTAACAAGATAACCTTTTGTTGTGTTAAGGCTACTATGACCTAGCCTGATTTGCAACCTGTTCTATACTATATCCAGCATTGTGTAAAGCATTTGTACAAAAATAAGACCTTAATAAATGAGGGTGCAAATTCTCTATTTTGCATAAGTCTTTATATTTAGCTAATAATCTATTACAAAAATTTCTATTCAACGATTTTTTAGTATTTTTATTCTTTTGTCCCACAAATAAATATGGATTATCTGTATTTATAATTTTTCTTTTTTCCAAATATTCTAATAGCAAATCATACATTGAATTTTTTCTTTTAATGCTTTTTTAGGTTTAAAAGCAGGTATAGTTGGAGCTACAATATATATTTCTTTATTAGTTTGTAGATTTCTTCATGTTCTTTTTGCTCTTTCTCTTGTTTCAAAAGTTCCAAATCCAACTAATTGTACTTTACCTTTTCTGGTAATGCTATAGTATATAAATTGGTTAATTATTATATTATTTTATTGATAAAAGTTTTTTTGCCGATTATTTTGATAGTCCCTTGATTTATTTATATAATTATGTTAAACTGTGGTACGTAAAACAAATGAAAAATATAAATTGGAGGGAACTATAAAAATGAAAAGAATTAAATTAAATAATATTAAAATTCTGATTTTAGTTTTTATTATATTAATAGTGTTATTTTCAATATATATGATTAATAATGGTACAATAACCAATAAATTATTTGAAACACAAATGAAACAAGAAGAAGAAACAGAAATATCATTTTTTAAATATGAAATTTATGATAATCAAGATAATGAAAATTTAAAAGTTTTAGTAACTATAACAAGTACAGATAATGGCATTGAATATATACAAACACCTAATGGAAATAAGATATATGTAAATGGAAAAATGCAATTTACAATAGATCATGTTTGTAAATTAGCTGTTGATGAGATATTTAAAATAAAAGAGGTTAATAAAGAAGAAGTTCAAGAAGTACTAAATGTAACAGAGTCAGGAAATGAAGAAGCACCATTTACAATAGCAAATGCAGATCAATTACAAAATATAACAAATAATCCTCTTTTAAAAAGAGATTCAATATATGAAGTAAAAGAATGTTATAAGTTAGTAAATGAAATAAATTTAAGTGATATTGAATGGAAACCAATAGGAGAAATTACTGAATCAGGAAATGTTATAGATTCATTTTCAGGACAATTAGATGGAAATGGATATACAATAAAAAATCTTACTATAGAGAGTGAAGCTTCATATCAAGGTTTATTTGCATGTGTCTCAGGAACACTGAAAAATATAAATATAGAAAATTTTGTAGTTAAGGGAAAAAATAATGTAGGGTCTTTAGCTGGATATAATACTAAAGAAATATTAAATTGTACTGTAAAAAATTCAGAAATAACATCAACAGGTAATAATGTAGGAGGTCTAATAGGATATTCAGTAGGAACAGTAAATGAAAATACAACAGTTAATATTAATGTTAAAGGAAATGATAATATAGGAGGATTAGTAGGAAACTCTTCTAATATAATTAGTAATAATGAAGTTGAATCAATAGTTAATGGACATAATTCAGTAGGAGGATTAGTAGGATATTCAGTTAGTACAGTTAATAATAATGTAGCAGAAGTAACTGTAAAGGCAAATGATAATGTAGGAGGATTAATAGGTTTATCAGGAGGAGCAACAAATAATAATAAAGTGATAGTAAATATTAATGGAAATAATTCAGTAGGCGGATTGATTGGTAGTTATTCAAGCTTAGCAAATGGAAATGTAGTAAAAGGAAAGATAGAAAATAGTAATTCATATGTAGGAGGATTAATTGGTTATTTTAGTATTGGTGGTGCCAACACTTATAGTATGGAAAATAATAGTGTTAACATCGACTTAAATGCAGTTGGTAATAATTGTGGAGGATTATTTGGTTATATAAATCGTAGTCATGGAAGTTGGACTGGAAAATCAAGGTTATATATTAATCAAAGTTATGCTAATGCAAATATTATTACTGAAGGAAATCAAGCTGGAGGATTAATTGGAAATGCTACAATGAATCACACAGGTAATCAAAATAGAGGAGCTTGTATCTATTTATATTTACAGAACACATTCTTTTTAGGATCTGTACAAGGAGAAGATAATATAGGTGGACTTATTGGGTATTCTTATGGTACAGGTGGTTCAAGCTCTTTTGGAAGTAGTATTTATAATAGTTATGTAAATGGTAGTATAAAAGGGAAAAATAATGTAGGAGCAATTTTCGGTTATATATATGGATATGATGGAGTAACTTCAAGTTATTGGGTACCAGAAACAACAGGATTAAATTCTTGCAATTATGGAACAATGAAAAATTTAGCAAATATGTATAATCAAAGTGAATTTGCAGATTGGGATTTTAATAATATATGGAATATCGATGAAGGAGTTTCAATGCCATATCTAAGAGAAATAGAAAAACCTGAATTTTAATAATTTTTAACTTTGATTGCTTTAATAATAGTTTTTTATGATGAAAAATTAAAATATAGTAATAGTTTTATCATAGAAACAATTTATAAATTATGAAGTTTTCAAATATTTGAAAGATGAATTGTAAAAAATATAATTACAAGTTCATCTTTTTTGATTTTATAAAAATAATAAAAATAAAAAATTGAAAGGAAATATAAAAATTATGGAGAATAAAGAATTAAAGGAAATATTTATTAATGAAAGAACATGAATTAAAGGTAAATATGAAAGATAAAAACTAAGCTATATAAAAAATATTAAATATATAAACTCAATAAAAACATTTAAAGGAGGTCATATCAAATGAATAAAGTCATAATAATAACAGGAGCATCAAGAGGAATTGGGAAAGAAATAGCAAAAGAACTAGCAAAAAAAGGAAACACAATAATAGCAAACTACAACAAATCCGAAAAACAAGCAAAAGAACTAAAAGAAGAATTAAGTAATAACAAAATAAACATAAATATATACAAAGCAGATGTATCAAAAAGAGAAGATGCAAAAAAACTTGTAGAATATACAATAAAAAAATATGGAAAAATAGACATACTAATAAACAATGCAGGAATATCACAATTCAAAGAATTTACACAAATAACAGATAGTGACTGGAACAATATGATAAACACAAATCTAAATTCAGCATTTTATATGACTCAAGAAGTTTGCCCCAATATGATACATAACAAAAAAGGTTGCATAATTAACATATCATCAATATGGGGATTAGTAGGAAGTTCATGTGAAGTACACTATAGTGTAAGCAAAGCAGGAATTGATGCAATGACAAAATCATTAGCAAAAGAGTTAGGACCATCCAACATAAGAGTAAATTCAATAGCACCAGGAATTATCAATACAGAAATGAATAAAACATTAACTCAAGAAGAAATTAACAATATAAAAGAAGAAATACCATTAGAAAAAATAGGAAGCACAAAAGATGTAGAAAGATGTGTAGAATGGTTAATAGAAGATGATTACACAACAGGACAAATAATATCAATAAATGGAGGATGGGTAATATAAAAAAGAAGCTGTAAAAAGTCATATTGTTTTAAATTATAAAAATAAAAATCATTGAAAATACATATATTCAATGATTTTTATTTTTTACACCTAATTTTTTATCTTATTAATTAATTTTCACTAATTTTTCTTTTATAATTTCCAGAAAGTAATTTAGGAAAATAAGTTATTATTTTATATACAGCTAAACGTATTTTCTTACTCCACAAATAAGACCTTCTTAATTTTTTAACACTACCTAAAGCAGTAGTTTCTCCTTCTAAAACTAATAGCTCATTTTGTTTCTTTTCTATATTAAAAATATAATTGTTATTATCATTATTATCCCATTCATTATTATTGTCTCTAAAACAGAAATTAAAAGTTTCACATTCAGCCAAAAAAATTTCTGATTGAAAACCAAGTTCTGTTTTCTCCATTTTTACTTCATTTACATTTTTCCAATCTGAACCAAAACCATAATGAATAAAAACTTCTTCAGATCCATTTTGAAAAAATTTTCCTGTATAAGATATTTTAACATTAGTATTTTCAACTAATTTATCAGTATTAAAAAATATATTTTTAACTAGCTCCATTGACTTAATCTCTCCTTATTTATCTTTTGCTATAAACATTATAATATTAATTTTATTAATGTTCAAGTGTTTTTTGTAAAAAAATTAGAAAATTTGTAAATTTAAGTTTTATTTTATAAAATATAGACATATAAAGGA
>CAOSZT010000158.1 GCA_948528155.1 uncultured Clostridia bacterium
GAACACAGAAGTCAAGCCTAAGTGTGCCGAAAATACTTGCGGGTTACCCTGCTGGGAAGATAGGTTGTCGCTAGTTTTTTTTATTTTTATAAAAAAGATTAGAAATTAGTATAAAAGTATTAATTTGTGGTCTTTTTTAATAGATGTATAGATAGCTTATGCAGACATATAAACAAAGAGGAAATTCAGAATAATACATAAACAAAAAAGAAAAATATTCAATATACAATTAAAAATTTAAAACAAAATATTGAAAGACATTGGATTTTAGAATAAAGAAATTATTTATTTAGAAGATAGATAATTAAAGAAGCAATTTATTTAAAAGAAAGGAAGAAATAAAATGTCTAAAATTACTTGGAAACCAGGAACATTTTTATATCCAATACCAGCAGTAATGGTGAGCTGTGGAACAATGGAAAAATCCAATATAATCACAGTAGCATGGACAGGCATAATAAACACAAATCCAGCAATGGTATATATATCAGTAAGACCAACAAGACACTCATACAATATAATAAAAGAACAAAAAGAATTTGTAATCAACCTAACAACAAACAACTTAGTAAAAGCAACAGACTGGTGCGGAGTAAAAACAGGAGCAAAAGTAGACAAATTCAAAGAAATGAATTTACACAAAGAAAAAGCAAAATTTGTAAAATGTCCAATGATAAAAGAAAGTCCAGTTTCAGTTGAATGTAGGGTAAAAGAAATAAAAGATTTAGGAAGTCATACAATGTTCATAGCGGAAGTATTAGCAATAAACAGTGACGAAAAATATATAGACAACAAAGGAGCATTTGACATATCAAAATGCAATCTAATTTCATATGCTAATGGTGGATACTATTCATTAGGAAAAAAACTAGGAAAATTTGGATTTTCAGTAAAAAGAAAGAAAAAATGAGAAATTTATAAATCAGTCATATACAAAAAGAGATTTAGCCAAAAATTATGCAAAGCTGTTCTTAAATTATGTAATGAGCCTTTAATATTATAGCTCATTTGCTACTCTATACATTTAAAATTTGAACTGAACTGAATATATAGTAATATTTAGTTAATTTTTTAAGCTAAATCCATTGACATAAACAATAAAAGGTGGTAAAATATTCTAGCGTATGTATATTACGGACATACGATCACATCGTTTAAAAATAAAAGTATGGTAATTCGGAGGTGTATTGAAATGGCAGCAAAAGGACCAAGAGAAAATATAACATTAGAATGTACAGAATGTAAAAGAAGAAATTATATGACATCAAAAAACAAAAGAAACAATACTGAAAGATTAGAGTTAGTAAAATATTGTAAATTCTGTAAAAAACGTACAACACATAAAGAAACAAAATAAAAATAGGATAAAAGCTATTTTAGGGAGGAAACAAAATGGCTCAAAAAGATAAAAAGGAAATAAAAAATAATAAAGATAAAACAAGTTTTTTCAAAAGTTTTAAAGCAGAATTAAAAAAGGTAGTATGGCCAACACCAAAGCAATTATTTAACAATACAATAGCTGTATTAACAATAGTTCTTATTACTGCAACAATAGTATTTGTATTAGATTTTGCATTTGAAGTATTAAATGAATATGGAATAGATAAAATTAAACAAGTAGTAAGTAATTCAGCAGAAAATCAAACAACTGATGAGCAAAACAAAACAGATACAAATAATGAAAATGTTGAGGATAATAATGAAATAACTGAGAATAATCAAGAAAACAATGAAAACACTAGTGAAAATAGCTCAGAAGAAAAAAATGAAGCAACAAATAATGGGCAATAATTTTAAAACTTTAAATGAAATAAACTAGAATAAATATCAAAAGGAGGCTAAAGAAAATGTCTCAAAAAGATTACGATATGAATCCAAGATGGTATGTTGTACACACATATTCTGGATATGAAAATAAAGTAAAAACAGATTTAGAAAATACAATAAAAAATAGAGAACTTGAGGAATATTTCTTTGATATAATAGTACCAATGGAAGAGCAAATTGAAATAAAAGATGGACAAAGAAAAACAAATCTAAAAAAAGTTTTTCCAGGTTATGTTTTAATAAAAATGATAGTAACTGAAGAAACATGGTATATAGTAAGAAATACAAGAGGAGTAACAGGATTCGTAGGCTCAGGAACAGATCCAATACCATTAACAGATGATGAAATAAGAAATATGGGATTTGATGTATCAGAAATAAATGTGGACTATGAAATGAATGAACAAGTAGAAGTAATGAACGGACCATTTGAAGGATTTGTAGGAACAGTACAAGAAATAAACAAAGAAAAGAATAAAGTAAAAGTTCTAGTATCAATGTTTGGAAGAGAAACACCAGTAGAACTAGAATTTTCACAAGTAAAAAAGATTAAATAATATGAAAATTTAGAGGAGGTGCCAATAAAATGGCAGAGAAAGAAATTTCGAATTTAATTAAATTACAAATAGAAGCAGGAAAAGCAACACCAGCTCCACCAGTAGGTCCAGCATTAGGTTCAAGTGGTGTTAATATAATGCAATTTGTAAAAGAATTTAATGATAGAACAGCAAATCAACCAGGAATGATAATACCAGTAGTTATAACAGTATTTAAAGATAAATCTTTTGAATTTATAACAAAAGTTCCACCAGTTGCTGTTTTAATCAAAAAAGCAATCAAAATTGAAAAAGGTTCAGGAAAACCAAATAAAGATAAAGTTGCAAAAATAACTAAAGAACAAATAAAAGCAATAGCAGAACAAAAAATGCCAGACTTAAATGCTGCAACATTAGAAACAGCAATGAGTATGGTAGAAGGAACAGCAAGATCTATGGGAGTCGTAGTTGTAGATTAATAAGTTAAGCAAAAATTTTTAGTAAATAGGAATACAAAGTTTAAAAAAAATTTTGTATAAGTTATTTCTAAGAAAATAACATTACTTTGTTTTGCTGTTTTCTAAGAACTAACTTAATTGGGAGAGTTAAACTCGTTAAAACCAAAGGAGGTAAAAAAATGAAAAAATTAACAAAAAGATATTCAGAAAGTGTAAAATTAATTGAAAAAGACAAACAATATGAAGTAAAAGAAGCTTTGGAAATATTTGAAAAAATGCCAAAAGCTAAATTTGATGAAACAGTTGAATTACATGTTAAACTAGGAGTAGACTCAAAACATGCAGATCAACAAGTAAGAGGTACAGTAGTACTTCCAAATGGAACGGGAAAAACACAAAAAGTATTAGTATTTGCTAAAGGACCAAAAGCAGAAGAAGCAGAAAAAGCAGGAGCAGATTATGTTGGAGCAGAGGAACTAATACCAAAAATTCAAAATGAAAACTGGTTTGATTATGATGTAATAGTTGCAACACCAGATATGATGGGAGTTGTAGGTAGATTAGGAAAAGTATTAGGACCAAAAGGACTAATGCCAAATCCAAAATCAGGAACAGTAACAATGGATGTTACAAAAGCTATAAATGAAATAAAATCAGGTAAAGTAGAATATAGATTAGACAAAACAAACATAATTCATTTAGGATTTGGAAAATTATCTTTTGGAGCAGACAAATTACTTGAAAACTACGAAACAATAATGAATGCAATTATAAAAGCAAAACCAGTAGCAGCAAAAGGACAATACATAAAAAGTATTGCTGTAACAACAACAATGGGACCAAGCATTTTTATAGATCAAAAATAAGACAATCATAATAAAATAAAAGCCAAAGACAGTAGGCAAATTGCTAAAAAAATTAGCAAAAGCAAAATAAGTCCTACCGAGGTTATAAAAAGTGTAAAGTAGATTATTTTAATAATCATATAAAAGATATATAATAATAGCACTCTTTATAATCTTGGAAAGGATATAAAGAGTGTTATTAATTTTTGGTAATTGTATTTTAAATATTATAAATATCAAATACAATTATTACATAAAAATAAACAAAAATTGAAATTTAAGAATTAAGAATTCTTAAACCTCAACAAAATAGGAGGTGAAAAACAAAAATGGCAAGTGAAAAAATATTAAATCAAAAGAAAGAAGAAGTAACAAAATTAGCTAATAAAATAAAAGAAGCTAAATTAGTACTTTTAACAGACTACAGAGGAATAAATGTTGAAGATGTAACAGGATTAAGAGCTGAATTAAGAAAAACTAATTCAGAATATACAGTTATAAAAAACAACATAACAAAAAGAGCATTAGCAGAAGCTGGAATTGAAGGACTAGAAGAAAAATTAGTAGGACCTACAGCAGTAATAATGAGTAATGAAGATTATTTAGAACCATCAAAAGTAATATATAAATTTGCAAAAGACAATGAATATTACAAAATAAAAGGTGGAGTTATAGAAGGTAAAGTGATGACAGCAGAGGAAATAATTACATTAGCAAAATTACCATCGAAAGAAACATTACTATCTATGCTTGCTGGAGCATTACTTTCAAATATATCAAAATTTGCAATTGCACTTGATCAAGTAAGAGTTCAAAAAGAAGAAAACTCAGTAGCTGAAACAACAGCAGAAGCATAATTATAAAAAATTAAATAAAAATTAGCGAAACTATTTCGCAAAATAAGAAATTTTAGGAGGAATAAAAATGAGTAAAGAAGATATGATTGAAGAAATCAAAAAAATGACAGTAGTAGAATTATCAGAATTAGTAAAAGCAATAGAAGAAGAATTTGGAGTATCAGCAGTAGCAGCAGCTGCACCAGTTGCTGGAGCAGTAGCTGGAGGAGAAGCAGCAACTGAAAAATCTTCATTTAATGTAGTATTAACAAATGCTGGAGATCAAAAAATTAAAGTAATTAAAGTAGTTAGAGATGCTACAGGATTGGGATTAAAAGAAGCTAAAGATTTAGTTGATGGAGCACCAAAAACAGTAAAAGAAAATGTAACTAAAGAAGAAGCTGAAGACTTAAAAGCTAAATTTTCAGAAGTTGGAGCAGTTGTTGAATTACAATAATTTTTTACTACAAAAATAAAAGGGTCGTAAAACACGACCTTTTTGAATATATAAAATTGTTTTTTAGTTTTAGAAGATAATTTTATGTATTTTAAATATTAAAAACATTAGAAAAAATATATTAAAATA
>CAOSZT010000159.1 GCA_948528155.1 uncultured Clostridia bacterium
TATAGTTTTTATTTAATTTTTCTATTTTTTGTATAATTGTATTGTTTATAGTAGAAAAATTATTATTATAGATAGGCAGTATATAAAAATAGTCATTGCTTATATTTAAAGAACTATAAGTTATTTTTAACGCTTTAGCTTGTTCTTTTGTTATTACTATACCACCATTTTTAATATACCTTTTATTGAATTTTTTTATATCTTTAATCTTAGATTTATCAACTTTTTCTAATTCGCCATAAAATTGCTTTGAAGGATATACTGTTGTAACTTCAATTCCTATACTTTCTTTTTCATTTATCCAATCAGGACTTTCATCATCTTTAAATCCTTTAATATTTATATTTAAAAATTCTTTTAATGTTTGTAAAGCTAATAATTCATAATATTTTTTTCATTATCATGTATCATTTTATATACTCCTTAAAATAATATTTCTATGAGTTAAATTTTTATTTTTTCTAGGTCAATTTTTCCATTCATTAATTTTGGTAATAATGTATTTCTTAATTTTTCTAATCTTTTATTTTCTTCTACATTATTTTTATATTGTTTTATTATTACACTTATAATACTTTCAAATTTTTTATTAGTTTCTTCATCTGCTAAAATAATTTTAATATTATTCATATTCTCTTGGTTTATTTTAGGTTGTACAGCACCTGTAATAATATCTCTAACATTGGTATTTCTTAAACAAAACATTAAATGTTCTGTAGAAATCAAATTTCCTTTCAATACATGTGCATGGTTATTTACCCAGTTTTTTCCCCATATATATTGTAATACAGGTTTTTCTTCATTAGTTATAACTGTACCATCTTCTCCCATCAGTAAATATATTCCATCAAAAATATAATCTTCAACATAATCTATAATTGATGTAGCTCCATAATATGGATATTTTCCTTTGTGTTTTTCTCTTTCTCTACTAGACATTGGTTTTCTCTTATAATCATAGTTATTTGCAACATCTTTTAACTTGCATACTTTCCAACCTTTTGGTAATTCATATTTTAATTCAAAATATTCTTTATATAATGAATCTCCTAATCTAAATAAATTTTCATTTATCTGATTATTTAATTCTATTTTTTTATCTAAATTGTCTAAAATCTTTACAATTTTATTTTGTATATATAATGGAATATAGTGAAATTTAAACTTTAATAAATCATTTATTTTCATATTTGGTTGTCCAGTTGTTCCAAAAGCAATTCCATTTATATAGTTCTTAAATTTATTTGTTTGAATAACATAATAAATGAATTTGCTATTATACTTTGATTTGTCAATTCTTAATCTTATTAATCCATTGTTATATACTGATTTATAATCTTTCTCAATAAATGTATTAATTCCTATTGTACTTCCTGTTCTAGCAATTAAAATATCTTCTTTTTCTAATCTATACTTTTTATAATTTTCCTCATTTACTTCTGTATAACCCCATTCGTTATAACTCCTCTGATTAGAAATGTCGCCTATTCTTAAGCATTTTTTTCCAGTATTATAATCAACTATAGGAGCTCTTTGTATAGCATCTGCTCCTGTATTCGCATCTATTATAGTATCTTTCAATTCAACATCCATACCCAATAGCCTCCAAATTTCTCTTAATTTCATCTTCCAACTTATGAGACTCTTCAAATTGTGTCTTTAGTTCTGCTGTTAATGTTTTCATTTTTTCCTCAAAAGGAATTCCATCATCTTCTTGTTCTTCTGTTCCTACATATCTTCCAGGAGTAAGCACATAATTATTATCTTTTATTTCTTCCATTGTAGCAATTTTACAAAATCCTGCTATATCTTTATAATTTTCGTTATTTTGGTAATTATGATAAGTATTTGATATTTTTTCTATATCATTTTCACTTAGTTCTCTTAATTTTCTTGTAACCATTGTTCCTGAATTTCTAGCATCAATAAACAATGTTTTTCCTTTTTGTTTTTTATTTCTATTTAATATCCAAATACTACAAGGAATAGTTACTGTATAGAACAAGTTAGAAGGCATGGCTAATATGCAATCTACTAAATCTGCTTCTATTAAATTTTTTCTAATCTCTCCTTCTCCACTTGTATCACTAGATAATGAACCATTTGCTAATATAATTGCCGCTTTTCCATTAATAGAAAGTTTAGACACCATATGTTGAACCCAAGCAAAGTTGGCATTTCCTTTTGGTGGTATTCCATATTTCCATCTACTATCATCTACTAATTTTTCTTGTCCCCAGTCAGAAATATTAAATGGTGGATTTGCTAATACAAAGTCAGCTTTTAAATCTTTGTGCAAATCATTATGAAAGGTATCGTCTGCAAATTTTCCTAATCCTTCATTGTTCAATCCTCTTATTGCTAAATTCATTTTAGCTAATTTCCATGTTGTTGGATTTTTTTCTTGTCCAAATATATTTAAGTCATTAATATTTCCTTGATGTCTTTGTATAAATTTCATACTTTGAACAAACATACCTCCAGAACCGCAAGCTGGATCATAAATTCTCCCTTTATATGGTTCGATACATTCTACCATTGTTCTAACTAAACAAGCTGGTGTATAGAATTCTCCACCTTTTTGTAATTCGTTAGAAGCAAATTGACCCAAAAAGTATTCGTATATTCTTCCTAAAATATCTTTATCTTGTGCTTCTTTATTTCCTATTTTTACGTTTGTGAATATATCTATTAATTCACCTAAATTTACATTTTTGTAATCTGGACTATTATATTGTTTAATCAATACACCTTTTAAGCTTGGGTTTTCTTTTTCTATTTCTTCTAAAGCTTCATCTATAAGTTGTCCAATATTTGCATCTTTAGAATGAGCATTTAAATATTCCCATCTAGCTTTTGCAGGAACATAGAATATATTTTCAGCCATATAAGAATCTCTATCTTCTTCTAATCCATATCCTTCTTCTACTAGTTCTTGATACTTTTCTTCAAATGAATCTGATATATATTTTAAAAATATTAATCCTAATACTATGAATTTATAACTTGAAACAGGAACAGCACCTCTCATTTTGTCTGCTGCTTTCCATAATTTATTTTCTAAACCTTTTAAATCTTCCTCTTTCATAATTACTCCTTAATTTTTTGTATTTATAATTCAATCACATTTTACCATAAAATTTTCTTTTCCTCAATAAATTTTCCAATATTTTCAAGCATTTTGTCGAATTCTATCTAATCAACACTAATACAAGTAACCTCCACTTTTTCATTCAAATACTTCCTAACAAACTCAACACAATTATCCAAACAAACCACTTTAGCCCTAGTTCCTTTTATCAAATTGCTAGTTGCTTAAAAATTGATATGTTCCATAAGATAAAAATTATCCAAAGGCATATAAAAAATAAATGTTAAACAAAAAATTTTTTCGTTGATATTTAGGGATTTTTAAGCAATTTTAGTATGGAATTTTTAATTTTTAGGAATTTCTTTATAACTTATGGTATTTATTTTTATGTATATGATTTAAACATTAAAATGTATGTGCTTTTTCAAAAAAATAGGTTTGTTCTCTTGATTTATAATGAACAAATAAGTATAATAATACAAGAAGATGAGTAAAACAGAGTGTGGAGTGTCGCTTTCTTTATGAAAGGAGGCGATGCATATGTTATTTGAACAAGTTTATTTACTTTTTATTTACATACTAATTGGTGAACTTGCAATAGTAACTGTTGTAGCTGTTGCCTTATTTGTAACTCTAGTTGTTACAATAAGAACATTAGACAACAAAAAAACACATCTCTGTCTGGTCAATAGAGATGTATCTATAAAAATACTTTTATCTAGCGACACACCACATATATATGGTCGCTCATCTTCTATAATTATTATACTTGAATAATTTAAAAAAGTCAAATATATTTTAAGTTTTCAGCCTCACTGGCTTTATTTTCTATTATAATCTTATTATTTTCTTTCCATTAAATAATTAATCATTTTTTCAACAACTTGTTTATCATCATCAGCCAATAATTCGTATTTATCTTCAATAGAAGATATTTCTACAATACCTTTAAACAAAGACATTGGAGAACAATGTGTAATTTGAAATATTTTAATTGCTGTTGTTAAACTAATACCATTTATTCCTCTTTCTACAGAACTTAAGAATTGTGGTGTAATTCCTAACTTTTCTGAAAAATCTTCTTGAGTATATTTGGCTTTTTTTCTTATAGATTTTATATTTTCTCCTAAAGTTTTACTTTTAAATTCATTGCTATTTTCAACATCTAACATTTAATCACCCATTTTTAGTATAATTTAAATTAGTGAAATTTATAACAAAGTATTACATTTATAATTTGCATGAAAATAAATGCTACATATTTATCTTTTATTGCAAATGATGGAGTAAAATTTACTGTTTTACAATTATGATAAAAAGCAGCTATATTACTTAGTCTTAATAATCTTTCTCTATATTTTTGATTTTTATTTAATTTGTTGTATTCAAGGTTTAATAATTTTGCATATTGAATTCCTGATTTACCTAATACTAGTACCCACTTAATTTTTCTTAAAAAATTTTTATCTATTAAAGTTTTTATTCTATTTCTATAATATCTACTACTATTAAAAAAATACTTTACATCACTTACATTTAAGCACTGATACTTTGCAATAAATTTTATTAAAGAAATCTCATCTTCATTTTTCGGAAAATAACTCATAGAATCACCTCCAATACAAACTAATAATTTATCAATAAATCGTCCATTGGTAAGTATTCCATAGCATACGCCATTGAATACTTACCTCCACTTCAAAAACTATGTCATCTAAGTCATAAAACACTTGAAATATAAGCAATTCTTGTAATCTAAAATATGCCAAATTTCTTTTTGAAAAAAATCCAATTTTGCCATATATTTTGTTACTGTAAAACTTATTATTAGCGATAAAATATAAATGTACAAAAAAAGCAAAATAAAAATGTACAGAAA
>CAOSZT010000160.1 GCA_948528155.1 uncultured Clostridia bacterium
AAAAATAAAGCCTCAGCTATTGACGGTAGCTTCGGCATATCTGAAAGGCATAACCATTCAAATCGCCTTTCGCTAGTATTATTATAATATAATGCAAAAGATGTGTCAACCATTTTGAAAAGAAATTTTTAAAATACTACCTTGCAGAGGGTAGTATTTTTTGTATCTCCTATACAAAAGGAGGTTTAAAATGCGAAAGAATGAGACCAGCTACAAAAGTGAAAATGTAACAATGATAAATAGTTCTGGAGAAATAATATCTGAAGGAACATTGAATTTTAAAGAAACAAAGAAGAATGGAAGAGAAAAAGGATTTTTTTCAATATATAATGATGAATTTGAAAAAATTGAAAATTTATCTAATAAAGAATTTACACTGTTAAAATATTGTATAATCAATAGAAATCAAAGAACAAATTTAATAAATTTAGGAAAAAAGAACATTTTAAAAAACTTAAAAATGCAAAGGCAAAATTTTTGGACTTATAAAAATAAACTTATAAAGGAAAATTTTATAATAGAAACTGATACAAAAAATCAATACTTAATAAATCCTCGTTTCTGTTGTTCTGCTGATTCAGATACATATATGAAATTAAGGTTATCTTATGCTAGTTATAAAGCAGATAAAGAGGAAATAACAAGAGTAAAAGAAGAAATTAAGAAGAGTAAAAATAAAGATAATTTACAAAAAATAGACAAGTTAATAAATGATAATGTAATAAATGTAAAAGATTTAGTAGAATATTTAAAACTATTAACTAATGAAAAATAACTCCAAAAAACTCCTATAATAAAAAATAGGAGTTTTTATTTATATATCAACAAAAACAATAAAAATCAATGTCATAAAAATTTATGACAAAAGTAATAAAAATTTATGACAAAAGCAAAATCCGTGTAATACTACTCTTTCTAATAAAATAACAAAAAAAAACAACCCTAAAAAAAGATTTTCTCTATATTCTTATATAGGGTCGTTTCTATAGGGTATTGGGTTTATTACGATTCACTCTGGTATTGTATTATTTCTTTTCTTCCATATTTTCTAAAGCATAGTTCATAGCATTTATAACTAAACCATTAAAAGAATAGCCTGTTTCTTTAGATATTTTTTTATATTTATTATATATCTCTTCTGGAAACCTTATATTCATTGCTATATCGTTTCTGCTTGTTTTATATATTTTGTCTACTTTAAACATACTTATTACCTCCTTAAAGAAGAATAACAAAAATAATCGCTACAAAATAGTTGCACGGTGTTGCTATTTTTAAAAATTTAGGTTATACTATCTGTATACAAAAAATGGCAACACTTATATAAAAGAAAAGATCATATTTTATCTATGATCTAATGCAAATTGTATGCAATTAGTAATAAAGGTGTTTACACTCACATTCATATCTTGTGCTACTGTGAAAATTTCTTCAGCCATTTCATCAGTAGTCCTTATGACTATTCTTCTATTTGCATTTTTAGGTTTTTTTATTTCAAATTTGTCCATAATAGTTGCTCCTTTGCTTTGCCTTTTTTTGACACTATTATGATAACCAAAAAAAGCTATATATAATATTGACAATTTTTGTATGCAAAATATGTTGCCAAAGGCAGAGAAAGGAGGTATACTGTTGGAAGATTTGTTTGAAGATATTGAAATGATTATCTCTGAACGAATGCGTAAACCAATAAAAAAACTAGAAATAAACGAAGAATATAAAAGAAGTAATAAAAAATTTGATGATAAATTTGAAGAAATGTACCAAGAAATAGGAAAAAAAATAGGAACTAATAGACAACGCGAGTTCGAAGATTTAATGGGAGAATGCCATACAATAGAAGAATATAAGCAAGATTTGCATTATTTAGTAGGCTTTTTGGATGGTGTTAAATTTTTTAATATGTTACACAAAATAGTGTAATTTTATTATTGTTTGCATATTAGTAAGTATTTTCTCCTATTTTTTGTTGTGATAAAGAGATTTTTAGAACTGTATTTCACTTTTGTACTTACAAAATATGTGTTTTTATAAAGTCAAGATATGTCTGCATTTATCTTGACTTTTAGCTTTTATGAGGAGGATAGGAAAATGGAAGAAAAAGAGAATCTTTCTTTATTAGTACATAATTTTTTAGATTCAATTAGAGCAAAAGAGATTCCAGAGAGTAGAATTAAAGAATTTTTAGATTTTGTTAATAAATTAAAAATAGGTACTGATATACAGAGAAGAAGATTTTTTATGTTTTTTGATGTTAAAGAAAATCAAAAATTGGAAACATATACAAGTATTAGCAAAAAAGAAAACTGCACTTGCAATGCTATAAGGGGTAGTGTTAATAGAATCAGGAGTCATTTAGTTTGGCTAAAAGATGAAGAAAGAAGTGATTTAGTAAAAATTATAAAAAAATAGCGATATTTAAAATTTTGTTGAAAAAAGTATAGTTTTATAGTATATTTATATAGTCCCTCGAGAAAGGGGGTGATTATAGTGACTGCATTCGACATTATCTTTTTCTTAATAGTTTTGCTTTTTGGTAAAGACTGGGGAAAAGATAGCAGCAAGAAAAGGTAGAAATACCAAAGGAGGGGGTCAGCCCTCCTTTTTTTTGCAAAAAAAAAGATGTGTGGTCAGACACATCGATTATAGCTATTGCATTCGACATACAACATTGCTAGCTAATGTTATTATAGCACCATTCTTATTATATGTCAAATCTAAAATTTGATACATTTTATTTATTTAACAACCTAGCAAAAAAACCTCTGTTTTTCATTCTCTCTATTTCTTGTTCTAATTTATACTTTTCTTCTTCCAGTTTATGATTCTTTTCAATATAGTTACTATTTGTTGCTTGTAATGTAGCTTTTTCATTTATTAGATTTTCTTTTTCTGCTTTTTCTTCATTGTACATAGTTTCAAACTTTGAAGATATTTGTTTATATTCGCTTAATGTAGCTTTTAATGTTTCATTTTCTTGAATCAATGAAAACATTTTTGGATTTTCTCTTACTTCTTCTACTATCTTCTTTTGATAATTTTGTTTTAATATATCATATGCTTGTTGATTATAAACAAATTTTATTTGTTTTCCCTCATAAATTTGTTCTGAAAACTGGTCTAATTCAAATTTGTTTTTTACATTATACCAAGATCCTTTTTTTATTCCAAAAATTTTCATTAAATCGAAACTGGTGTATGTATTTTCATTCATTATTGCTTGTCCTTTCTTACTTTAGTATGTGTTAGTGCATACTGTAAAGTATACTAATTATTTCTATATTAGTACCCATTTTAGCACATAAAAAATATAAATACAATACCAGAGTGAATCGTAATAAACCCATCTCCAGAGGATGGCTTTTAAACCAAACGGAATTGCTAATATTATTAGCAATGTAGTGCGGTAGCTCTAGGGTAGAAAAGGTGTGAGCCTTTTCGTAGGGGCGAGATAGCCCCTGTAATAACTATACTTCAGTATAGTTATTATTGAGCATAGTTATTATATAAATATGCGATAGGGGTTTGGGGTGTACCCCAACGAAAAATCCATAGTGCATTTACGCAGTAAATGTTCTATGGGTGATTTTTCGCTATTTTACAAAAGTAGCAAAGTATGGTAAAATATTTCAAGTAAAAATTTGTAAAGGAAGTGAGTTGTATGAGTGGGTATTTGAGCAGTAGAAAATTGACCAATGTAAAAGGAAGAATAAAGTATATAACTAATGAGAAGAAACAAGAGAATATTGTTGATTATTACAATACAACTGATAGTAACTTCTGGAGAATGTTAGCAAAAGAAAACCAACAAAGACACAAAGAAGTAAATGCTGGAGGAAAATGTTGTGAAAGTAGAGAACTAATAATAGGAATACCACAAGACTCTAATGTTACAGCAAAAGAAATATGTGATAATTTCAAAGAAAAATATCAAGTAGAGTGTACTTGTGCCATACATCAAAACAATAAAAATGGAATAGTAAACAGACATTGTCATTTAATTTTTAGTGAAAGACAAAAGTTAAATGAGCCAGAAATAAGAGAAGAAAAGAGAGCAGCTAGAACTTATTATTATGATGAAAAAGGGAATAAGTGCAAAAAAGCTGATGCAGTTAAGATAGTAAAGAAAGGAACAATATTACAAAAAAGAGAAGTTAGGAACTTTACTGAAAAAAACGAATATTTTAAATCTCAAAAGTTTGTATATGAGTGTAAAGAAATTTTCCTAAAAGATCTCTTAAAAATTGAGTGGTCTTTGGAATCTGAAAAAAGAAATAAGGAACTTTCTGAAAAACATATAGGAAAAAACAACCCTAAAGAAAGTTATATAAAACAGAATAATCATTTAAAATCAATAGTTAAAAATGTTTGCAATGCTAGTGATTTTGTTATAAATGCAGAAAAAGGGACATCTTTAAAAGAATTGAAAACTGGTTATAATATAAAAAATTTTTCGGTTAGAAATTATGAAGAAAACGAAAACAAAGTTTATAGTTTTGTAGAAGAAATGCAGTCATTATATAAGACTAGAGTTAAAAACGAAGTAAAAGCACATAATGTCGTAAATAGTGATTTAAGTATGCTGAAGAAAGAAGAATATATCTTTGAGCCTATTCAAAACCAGATTTTAAACGATTATGAACCACAAGTTAATAGTAGAAATAAACCAAAGGTAATTGACTTTATAAAAAGCAAATTAAAAGATATGATAAAGAGAATTGAAAAACTTGTTAATATACAAGATTTACTTTATATAGAGCCAAAAAACAAAATAGAAATTTATCAAGATAAAAGAAATAATAACTTGTATATAGAAGATTCTAATTATATCAAAGAACAAAAGCAAAGGGATGATTATGAGCCAGAAATATAAAAAGAGTAGATTTTTTCTACCCTTTTTTTGTATTGTTAAACAATACCGTCGACCATTGAGCCGTTCAGAGTCGCTCCCCAGCGTTGCTCCTTAT
>CAOSZT010000161.1 GCA_948528155.1 uncultured Clostridia bacterium
TTCATAGTATTATTTCAAATGGTAAGGGTAGAAATGAACGTGGTGCTAAGGAAACCGCTATTGAAAGGTTTGAAACAGAGGATATTGTTTTTAAAAATGCAAAATATTTAATATGTGTTGCTGAAAGTGAAAAACAAGATTTAATAAAATTTTATAATATAAATCAAGATAAAATATTTGTAGCTGGACAATATGTTCATCCTGCTTTTGCATATCCAGCACATAATGAATGGTTAAGTCCTCGATTATCCATACGAAGTAATAATTATGCTCCAATTAGAAGTAATGATAAATTGGATACATTTCCATTTAATAGTTATGCATTTACTTATGTTGGTAGACTTCATATTAACAAAGGAGTTCATTGGATAATCAAAGCATGGCTTAGCTTATTTAACAAACATAACCCCTCTTGTCCTCCTTTATGGATAATTGGTGGAGATGCTACAGACATAAGCAATATGAAAAAATATCTCATACAGCAAAAAATTTTTGTAAATAATGCAGAAGAGCAAAACAAACTGATATGGTGGGGATATTTAGATGAACCAGGAATCAGTGCACTATATACTAAATCCCTATGCTTAATAACTAATTCTTTATATGAGCCAGGGGGGAGAGTAGCAGTTGAGGCATTATGTCAAGGAGTTCCTGTTATAGCATCTAACAATGGTTTTGCAAATGATATAATAAAAGATTGGCAAAATGGTTTTTTAGTTTCACACGGAGATGTTTCAAATCTAATAAAAAAGATGGAATTTTTTATTAAAAATCCTTATTTAACAATTTCAATGAGAGAGAATGCAATAAAAAGTGGACAAGAAATAATAAAGTTTTGGAATTTTACTAACAAACATATAAGTTTATACATTTCAGCTGTTGAAAATACAATTTTGATCCCCAAAAAAATTAAAATGCCTGTAATGGACATTATGGATAGAAAAATAAATGCATATCCTTTTTTTAGCACAAGTGTAACAAAGGAAAAATTATTTGAAAGTTTAAAAAAACATTTTAAAAATATAGATATTAATAGTTTAGAAATCTACTCTAATAATCAAGAATATACTTCATATTTATGGATTTTTGCTTGTGATAATTCTAGGTATATATGCAAAATTCCATATAGTAGAATAAACGTACGATCTTTCTTTTTCTCACAAGATATATCATTAGTCTTGACTGCAGAAACTCGATACTTTATAGAAAAAATGGCCTCTCAAAAATATAATGGTTTGGCTCCCATAGTATATTATGATGATTATCTTCTTTGCTCAGTCAGAGAATATTATACAGAAAATTCTTTATCACTTGAAAAAATCATTCATAGCATAGAGAGTGTTTATATGTCAAACATTCTACCTAATCCTATACGATTTAAAGAATTAAATAGCCTGATAAAAGAAAATGAATCAATAGAAGATATAAATAAATTTTATTTAAAAGAATGTTCAGACGAATTAAAGGAAATAGATGATTATTCTATTAGAATTGAAATTCTCAAATGGTATAATCTATATTTGTCTTTAAATTGCAGTATGGGAAATGAATTAAATTTATATTTCAATGAAGAGATAAAAGATTTGCTTTTATTAAATGCAAAATATGAAGAAGACCTATCTCCAGTTTTAAATATTGGCGGATGTGATGTGAAAAATTTAGTGTTTAAAAATCAAGAGGTAATGTTTGTTGACAATGAACATATTCATTGGGGATGGCCAGGCATTGACTATGCAGATTATTTAATAACATATGCCGAAAAAAATAATTTGACTATTCAATGGTGGGCAGATGTTTTATCAAATTTTTCTTCTAAGTTCATAACCAAATCTCTCTTAGTATGTTGGCTGATTTTAGATTGCTGGAAAAAAATTTTAGCAGATTTTATAAGATACGAGTATTATCCATCCAAAAAAACAAAAACTCTTTGGCAATATTTAATAAAATTTCTTAGCCAACTGAAACTGTAACACCATTTACACAAAAAACTTTTGAAGAAAAATTTTCTTTCCAATTTGGATTATGTATAAGTCTGTAATAATTCTCTTTTAAATCTTCAGAATCAACAAATTTTAAAATATCTTCAACTATTTCAGTATAGCCAAGTTCATTATAATAAATACAACAATTTAGCAGAACTAGATATGCAACAGAAAAAATATCTTTTTTAATTTTATTTAAAAAATGATTTTTCAAAATATTAGTCACATTATCCAAGCCTTCTTTTATCTCTATAAAATAATCATTTTTATTTCTATTAAATAATAGAGATACAAGAGTGAATTCTGCTCTCCACATATAAATTAATGCTTGAGCTTCTGTTAAATATTTTACTGCATTTTGTAAATATAGTTTTGCAGTCTCATACTCATTTTTGTAAATAAGAAAAATACCTTTATAAAGGTATAACCTTCCTTCTTGCATACCTACATTAGTTTTATCAACAATTTCTATCGTTTCTTCATAATAATCTTGAAATGTCCTTATCAATTCATTATTACAGGTCTTAATCAAGTTTAAAAGCAAACACATTGCTTTATCTACTCTAGCATGAATTATTTGTTGCTCTGGATAATCTCGTTCTTTCACTGCTTTTAATAGCAAATCATAATATCGCTCTGCTTTTTTTGCATTTTCTTTTAATACAATATTCCCTTTTTGACTATAAAAAGCAGCTGATATAAAATATGATTTAGGGAACAAGAAATGAAAACGACGAAATAGTTTTAATGATTTAAATCCATTATCCAATTCCTTCATCGTAAGTCCGTAAGCATTTATAATTCTTCCCCTATAATCCTTTCTATGCCGTTTAATTCTAACTAAATTATGATAAAATGGGGAAATATCATCTTTTGCCAATTTAAATTCGCCTCTATTAAAATTGTTTTCCCATGATATTAAAATAAATCTTAAATAAAACTCAGAATATTTTGATTTATTTTTTATTTCATTAGAAAGGTCATTATAATAGCTCTTGTATTTATCATTTAAATCATGTAGTTCCAATAAAGATTCGAATAAAAGCAATAATATTTCTAATTTAATATCCAAGTCAATAATCTCAACCGAATCTAAGCATTTAACACCAATCTCAACAATTTTATTAAAAGCATTTTCAGATTTACAAATTTTCATATAGTTTAAAGTATAAATGGGAATATCATTGAATCTTCGTGCAGCATATAAAATATTTAACTTCACATGATAATCATAATTATAATCTATTTTTAACATTTGCTGTGCCAAACAAAAAGCCAAAACTACGTTTGCTGTATTTTCAATGAATGGCAATAAAGAAATATGACATATTATATATGCTTCATCAAAATGGAGTAGATTCGACATTTTGACGAGATTTTGGGCATCTTCCTGAATCAAATTGTTTAGAATTTCTATAGGGATTCTTCCCTTAAAAATCAAAAAAAGTTCCAATAAAGCATCACCATTTTTTTGTTTCCTCAGCTCATTAACAAGAGAAGGGAATAAAGAATTATTTGTAAATCCCTTTTCTAGAAAAATTTCTCTAATTCGAGTTTCCTTTCTTTCAAACATAATTTGTTCGAAAAAATAGGATTCTTGATTGGTTAGTTTTTCAATTGCTCCAGTTATATTTAACGGATTGCAATTTAATTGCTCGGCTAGTATTTCGCATGTTTTTAAGGACATTTTTTTGTCAATTTGATCATAAATATAATTTGAAGCATCTCTCAATTCAAAATTTTCTATTAAAAATAATTCAGAATTTCTTTCAAACTTTTGTAGAGAGTTAGTGGTTAAACCAATAATTCTATATTCTATTATAGTGTGTATTTTTTTTGCTGTTAAGACATTAATTAAGTGATATAAAAAATCTTGCACTTCATCAGAGGCATTTTCGGTATTATGAAAGATGAAACATAATCTTAAGTTTCTATCATCTAAAATTTTATCTAAATAATTTAATAACAGACTATTATATTTATCAGCGTAATCTATATAATCTCTTTGATTAACATATAATGAATAAGTTACCGCTTTTATTATTTCTGGATTTATTTCTTTTTGATTAATGTTTAATATTTTTTCTAGTTCTGTTTTTTTGGTATTAATGGTAAAGCTTAATAACTCTATATTCCATAATCTCTCTAGAATTCTTATGAAAACAGTAGTGGGAGAGGTTTCTAGATTCATATCAATATTTTGAACTCTAATACTCTCAATTTCGAGATTCTTTTTTATATATTTTAGTATGTGACTTTTTCCTACTCCCTCTGTTCCCACTATTAGTTTTGATTTCAAAGAACTTTTTAGTGAATTTAAAACTTTCTTAGCATAATTCCTATGTTTTTTTCCGACAATTAATATTTTATCTCTAGATTCCTCATTTTGCTTTAAATCTGCTAAATCGTTATATTTAAATTTTAAATCAACGAATTGATTTAAAAACTCTTTTCCTAATGATTTTTCAAGTCTTATTTCATTGTCTTTAACGAACTGAGATAATTGAATTCCATTTATGCAAATAATGTCCAGATTGGTACTTATCTTCATTTTTTGAATATTTTCTAAAGCTTGATTTGAAAAAGTTAGATTAGTAGTTATATATAATTTTTGGGCAGGATAATTAAAAGCAATAATTATAGCTTTAGCACAATCATTTAAAGATAAAGAAGATTGACTTTTGCGTAGTTTGGATTCCATAAGGTATGTTTGGTCAATTCCAGCAACATTAAGATGCCATATTGCATCATATCCACCATCTTTTGTAGCAGGAGTTAGAAGTACGGTTTTATCTGCTGAAGCATTCAAGTGCTTTTTCGAAATAATTTTTTTTACATAAAAAAAAGATAATTTCTCAAATAATCTCCAGTCTGTTTTTTTATCTTTTAAGTTTTTTTTCTTACCTGGCGCACCCATATATTTCCTCCCAATAATTGAACATTATTTTGAGTAAATTATACAATAAAAT
>CAOSZT010000162.1 GCA_948528155.1 uncultured Clostridia bacterium
TTTTAGTGCTATACTAACTTAAACGACCACTGCGACAGCAGTTTAGTGCAATTTCATTTTGTCTAAATGTTGGTATGAAATATCTGCCACAAATTTGACATGTTTTAATTGGTAAATTATCTTGTCTTACAAGTTGATCTAATATAGTAAAACAAATACTTCTCAATTTTGTACTTGTATAAACATCGTGTAATTCTAATTTCGGATTTTTTTCATTTATACCTTTTATTAGATTTTCTATACTTTCATTATGATGATAGTTATGTATGTTTATATAATTCTCTAAAATAACCTCTACATCTTGTGAATATGTATAAAATTCGTTGTGTTTAATTGTATAAGCAACAAATTTTGAATATATACTATGTTCTTTTAATTCTTCATTTCCATTTAAGTTATATACAAAATCTACACATTTTTTGAAATTATCTTGCCATTCTAATAAATCATCTAAACTTGTGTTATAAATATCTTCTAACATTTTCATAAATTCTACATCTGTTATGCATTCATCAGTTTTTGAATATATGTAAGGTGTATATTCTTTTATTAATTCAAAACCATAGGCATAAAAAAATGTATTATATGCAGATTCAAAAGATGAAAAGTCAGCATTTAAAAAATTTATTAACAATAGACCTATACTTTCTGCATAATGAATATAAATAGTTGAAGGTTGTCTAATAACTTCTTTTTTCTTATTTAATTTTGTTTTTGAAATATCTTTTTCTAATTCTAAATATACTATTGTTTCATCTTTCTTTTTTATATGATAGTATCAAATCCAGCTGATAAAGTTCAAAGACCAAAAGTAGAACAATTTATTGGTAGCTTTTATAACGAAAATGAATTAAATACACTATTTGAAAAATCAAAAGGAGATACATTAGAATTAATTATATTTTTAACTGCTTTTTATGGGCTTTGTAGAAGTGAAATAGCTGGTTTAAAATGGAATGCTATTAATTTTGAAAACAATTCTATTACTATAAAACATACTATTGTTCAAGTTAGTATAAAAGGTGAAAGACAAGTACTTGGAAAAGATAGAAAAAAAAATAAGACAAGTTATAGAACATTACCTTTAGTTCCAGAAGTAGCAGAAATATTAAAAAGATTTAAGCAAATACAAGAAAACAATAAAAAGCTATGTAAAAATGATTATAATTCAAAATATGAAGAATATATTTGTGTGGATTCTTTAGGTAATATAATAAAACCAGACTTTATAACAAAGCATTTCAAAAGATTACTGCAAAATAATAATTTAAGATTAATTAGATTTCACGATTTACGACATAGTTGTGCAAGTTTGTTACTAGCTAGAGGAATACAGTTAAAAGAAATACAAGAGTGGCTTGGACATGCATACTATTTCAGAGTGCGAACTGCATAACCAAAATGTCCACACCCTTAAATCTCGATTTCATCATCCTTACTTTTATGCTTTAAGTCTATTTTACCATCTAATACTTTCATTACATTATGAAATTCTTTTAATGATACATCTGATTTATTTTTTATCCATCTTGAAACTGTTTTCTCATGTATTTTTGCTAATTTAGCAAATTTTTTATAAGTTATATTATTTTCTTTTATGTATTTTCTAATTCTTTCGTTAGGATTACTTCTTAAAAACTCGACATATTCTGGTATTTTAATTTTGCTTTTATCCATTTCTAAAATATCTATTAGATTATCTACTAATTCTGGACTTTTTACTATTAATTTTTTTCTTTCGTATCTAGCATAAACATCTTCATCTATTTTCAACTTTTCTGCTACTTCTCTTTGACTTAGCTTTCTATTTCTTCTATATTCTTTTACATAATCAATAAAATCCATCTCCTTTTTATGGTTATCAGTTATAAATTTTCTTTGACTGATGTCATATTTTAATGGCTCATTTAAAATACCCTTATCCCTTATGTGTTGAAATATGTTTGATATATCTTCACTTCTAGCATTAACCTTTATATTAGGTTTTATTATTTTTTCTGTTTTATTAAAATTAGTTTGATTTTCCTTTTTATTTAACTGATTATTATAATACCATTTTTTGGTTTCTTCATTTAATTTTGTATTTAAAAATTTTAATTCTACTGTATTTTTATTAGTAACAGTTGCTTCTTCCAAAAACATATTTAAAATATCTTTTTTATCTTTTAATGTTAGTGAATCATATACATCAAGACAATTATTTATTATATTTAAAATAAATTTGACTGTATCTGTTTGATATTTTTTACTTTCTTTTTTATTTTCTAATTGATTTATTTTCAATTTTATTTCTTGATTGTCATTTTTTAATTCTTTTATTGCATCATTTACTACATCAATTACTTCTATATCTAAAAATTTTAATTTCTCTACTAACTTTTTTATTTCTTGATTATTTTTATTTATTTTTGCATTTAACAAATCTATTTCTGATGTAGTATCTGTTGTGTTTTTTGATAATACCATTTTTTGTAATTCTTTATATACTTCAGAATTAGGAACAAATACAGATTTTAAAATATCTGAAACACTATTATCTAAATCTTTACCTGATATATTATATCCATTACAAAAAAGTCTTTTTGATTTTGTTTTATTTTCACATTTATAATAATATCTTCTATCTCCATTTTTTAGATTATTTCCTGTTGACATGATTATCATTTTACTATGACATTCTCCACATCTTAAAATTCCTGAAAAAATCACATCATTTTTACTATAACTTGAACTTGCTACCCTAAATCTCATGTTCTTACTATTTTCTTCTATTATTCTTTGTATTTTTACCCATTTTTCTCCACTTAAAAATCCTTCATGCAATCCAACTGCTATTATCCAATCTTCTAATTTCATTTGTTTTATATTCCCACTTTTTTTATTATATGCTAATAGTCCATATTTTCCATCAAACTTATCTCTGCCATCTGGCTCTGCATAAATATGTATTCCTTTTTCTTTAAAATATTTTAAAACTTCTTGGTCATTTTTTACATATACTGGATTTGTTAATATGGTTTTTAATGAAAATATGCCAAATTCCTTTCCATTTTTAGTTTTTATATTATTTACTAAACAATAATGTTCTAATTGTGATAATGACTTTAATTCTAAATATTTATCACACAAATGTAATATTAGTTCTTTTTCTTTTTCATCAGTTACTAACTTACATGCCTTTCTTGTTTTACTTCTTACAATTTCTTCTGACTTTTCATCTTTTTCGCATACTTGCACTATTTCATATCTTTCGGTTTTAAATCCTGTTGGAGTATCTCCTCCTAGCCATCTGCCCGTTTTTGATAGTTCTAGCATATTATCTCTAACTCTTTCTGCTATTACTTCTCTTTCCAATTGTGCAAAAACAGATGCAATATACATCATAGCCCTTCCCATTGGTGTTTTTGTGTCAAATTGTTCTTTAATTGAAACAAAGCTAGTATTTACTGTTGTTAATTCTTCCATTAATTTTGAAAAGTCTGCAATATTTCTACTTATTCTATCAAGCCTATAACATATTAAAACATCATATGGATTTTTATTTTGATCTTTTAGAAATTCTTGAAAATGTGGTCTGTCAATATTTCCTCCAGAAAATCCCTCGTCTTCATACTCTTTTATTTCTACATCATATTTGTCGCTTGGATAATGTGCTTTTATATATTCCTTTGCTAGTTCTATTTGATTTCCAATAGAATCTCCTTTGTCTGTATATTTCGATTTTCTCGAATATATAGCAATTCTTATTTTATTTTTCATTAGTTGTTACACTTTAATCATGGGTTTTTAAATAATCTAGTACTTTATTTTTTAATTTTTCTTTATCTTTATAACTTATATCTAAATCTTCAATACTTGTTTTTATTAACATTGCTTTTATAAAAGCAATATTTTCTATATCATATCCATTAATATTATTTATTCTTATATTCATAACTTCTTTCCTTTATTTTCTTAATTCTCTTATATTTTAAAATATATGACAGAGCCAAACACTTTTTACAAATTCTAGAATAAATAATACTAATCCCATTTTTAAGTTTCCTCCTTCTTTTCTTCTTCAATAAATAAGAGTACAATTTAAAAATGGTTTTGGGCATTTTTTGAAAAAAATATTTTAAATTTAAAAAGAATTTTAGCTTTGTTTAGCTAAAACTCTTTGATTTTATCTACTTTTAGTTAGAAAATTTTTTTATTTTCTTTAATTTTTATTTATTAATTTTACAAATAAAATTTCTACTTACCTATACCTAAAACTTTACTTATAATATTTTCCCAGCATTTATGTAATTGTAAACAATTTGAATTTTCAATATTAGTATAATCTTTATAATTAGATTTAGAAATAGCTAAAATCCCATTTGATTCGTTATCCAATTTTATTATTGGATATTCACTAAGTCTAAGAAGATATAAACTAGCAATATAATGTGCTTTATCTCCATTTGCATATTCTAAATCATGCTCATTAATCTCTAAAAACTCAAGTTGTTCTTCACAAACTTTTATACCAGTTTCTTCTTTTAATTCTCTAATAGCTCCTTGAATAGGTGTCTCATTTTTTTCAATTCCTCCACCAAATATACCTAATCTAGCTTTTTCACTGCTTCTAACTTGTACTAAAACTTTATTATTTTCAGTTAAACTTGATATAAGTATAACTACTCCAGCTGATTTAATATCTATTGCAATATGTCTATCTATATTATGAATTTCAAGCCAATTACGTATTTCTTTAAAATTTTTATCCTTAAAATATTTTTCTTTTATATCAAATGTTATGCGTTTTTCTTTTTTAATTTTTTCAATCAGTTGTGCTTTATCCAAACTTTCCAAATTATTTATTCCTCCTTATACTTTTATGTTTTATTAGCTTATTTTTAATATAAATATACTTTAAATTATAAAT
>CAOSZT010000163.1 GCA_948528155.1 uncultured Clostridia bacterium
TCATATATTCAATAACTTCATTAACCAAACTATCTTTATCCATCTTTATTCTCCTTCCTATTGTCAATTTTACAACAACTTTACTGTAAACATTACAACTATTTATAACATATTACATACTATTTTACAACTAATATTATAAAAAACTTATAAATCATTGCACAAAATTTGAATTTAGTGCAATTAATATCCAAATTTATCTTACTTTTAAAATTAATATAGCAATACCAGAAGGAGCGAGGGAGTGAAATAGGCAAAGTAATCCCATTTAATTTAAAATTACTTTACCTCAAAAATAATACCGTCAGTCGCTCGGTTGCTTATAGTTAGTAAAGTTCAAACATTTCAGCTTGATACAACATAGTCTTTTTAGACAATACAAGTTAATCCATATCTTCAGTTGTAAATCCTCTTTAACTTTCCACCCCAAATTCTTTTTATATTGCAGGTTTTCGATTTGTATGAGTTCCTGCTGACGCACAACTTACACTACTAAAATATAAGTAATACGAAACGACTCTCTGCATTGGCTCGTTCACACCATATAACCTTATTTTTAAAGATGTCAGTTACTTTGCATTTTCTCCACCTGCACAATGATTCTTCTTTTGTGCTAATATTTAATTTTGAATAAAAATAAGAGAGTGTCCTTTCTTTTTGACACTCTCTTTTTGGCAAAATTCTCTTAATCTCTTTTAACTTCCATACAATTTTTTTTACTTTTATACAATTTTGTATTGACAAAATACTATAATTTAGTTAAAATAATTATATCGAAGGTAGTGTTTTTGAAGATACCTTCAGAATTATTGCCTTTCGAGTGCGAGTCGAAAGGTTTTATTTTTTTCTCTTATAAAACTAAAATGATAATATATGAAATTTTAAAAAATGTCAACGATTTTTTATGACATTTTTTTATTTGTTTTCAACAATTTTTGTTTTTCCCTTACAAACAACTACACTTATTATTTTTTTCTTTTCATTAAAAACGAATATATTTTTCTGCAAAAATAATAAAACTACCGCAAAAAAACAAGATCCAATTTTAAATTTATTGCTATCGCTTATACAGTCTAGCTATAAGGTCGGTACACTAGGGGGACACCCCCTCCTTCGCTCGTACCTCGCTCACCCCCCGTTTTATATAAAAAAGAAATAAAGTTACACCTTTTAAATTAAAAAGTCGCTTAAAATCGATTTTAACAAAAATAAAATCATAATTTCGAATAAAAAAGATTATTTGACATATAATAATAAAAGTGTTATAATACTATTAGCTTAATTGTTAAACATATAGCCAACATTAAGCACACCAGATATGTGGGGAGAAACGCATATCTCTTTTTTTTGCAAAAAAATAAAAAAACAGAGTAGGGAGAACTACTCTGAACTAAAATTTAGTTTTTATTTTTGTTGTCCTGGTACTTCTTTAACTCTTCTTCCAATTTTTCAATTTTCTGAAGTAAAATCCATACCAACATATAGCCAGACATATACACACCCCCTCTCTTAAAGGGATTTGTCCAAAGGACTATCTAACTATACTACAAATTACCACTTTTTTCAACACTATCTTTTTTTAATATTTCTTCAAAACTACTAAAAATCTTTCTTAAACATTTCTTACAAACTTTTGAATCTTCAAAATCTACTAATTCCGTTTCGCTCCTACACATACAGCAAGACTTCTCATATTTTTCCATTATTATCCTTCTTCCTTCTACACAAAAAGTCATTGCATCGCCTTCCAATAAACAAAAATCATCTCTAATTTCCTTTGGAATATTTACCCTTCCTAAATCATCAATTTTACGAGTAAGCCCAGTCTTTTTCACTTTCTCTAATCCCTCCAATCTTTTGTAAAAATTACGCATTTTATAGGACTTTTTAACAATATTAATTTTATGCGTCAAATTCGACGCATAAAAAGCATAAAAATTTGTTATTCTAATATTGGTGATAATTAAAATGACTTTATCTTATGCTATAAAAACAAGGATTGAAGAACTGTTGCAACAAAAAGAAATGAATGTAAATATGTTAGGAATATCTGCTGGAATAAATCCTGCCACAATAAGAGGCATTTTAAAGAGCAGGTGTAAAACTCCAAATTCTCAAACACTTTATTATATCTGTTTAGGATTTGGAATAACTCTCGAGCAATTTTTCAATTCTTCCTTATTCAATCCTAGTAATATTGATGATGATTAGTACCCTATAAAATGCGGTACTTTTTTATTATATATAAGAAAAAGCTAAAAATCAATAATATTTTCAGCTTTTGTAACTCACTTGGGTTATATTTTATAAAACCTTTCTGTGTTATAAAAAGGAAAACATTGTAAAATAACAAGAGGGGTGTAGTTTTGGAAACTTTTGAATTACAAAAATCAAGAGAAAGTAATATTATAAAATCAATTCGTTTTTCTGAAGAATTAAATAACAATATAAACAAAGTAATAGAAAAAGCAAATAAAGATAAATCTATAAAACAATATAGTTTCAATGGATTCGTATGTTCTGCTTGTGAATTTGCTTTAAAACATTTACCAGAAGAACTAAAAGAAGATTAAAGCAAATTTTATCAATAAAATCTTTTTTATTGATAAAATGCGGTAGCTCTAGGGTAGAAAATATGTAATATTTTCGTAGGGGCGAGATTAGCCCCTACATACCTATACTTTAGTATAGGTATGTTCTGCAGAAAAAAATCAAACACATTTTAAGTGTGTTTTTTTATTTCTGCAGAACAGGGGTCAAGGGGATATTCCCCTGCAAGTTTACCAATAATTTTTTCACAAGAAAAATATTTTGGTATAACTTGCTACACCAAAAATTTTGTGTTATAATAAGTCAGTCGCTGGAGGTGAAAGAATGAATTGTGAAAAATTTACAAGAAATCAGTCAGGAAATATATTAGTACATTGTGATAGAAGTGATCCAAATAGGACTTATAAAAATCAAGAAATAGACCATTCAAAAACTCACTTAAACTATAACCTTGCACCAAAACATAAAGATATGACTGATTATGAATTTATGAAAAATAGATGTGAAGAATACAAAATCTTAAAAAGAAAAGATGTTAATTGGCTTGTTTCGTGGGTTATTACTATTCCTTCCGATTACACTGGAAATCAACAATTGTTTTTTAGAGAAGCTTATAACTTTATGGAAAATAGATATGGAAAAGAAAATGTTGTTTCTGCCTATGTCCATTTAGACGAAACAAGTCCTCATATTCACTTTTGTTTTGTCCCTGTTATTTTTGATGAAAAAAAACAAAAATACAAAGTTAATGCAAAAAAATGTATAGACAAGATAGAATTAAAACAAATACACCCTCAAATGCAAGAATATTTAGAAAAAAAGTTACAAACAAAAGTGAATATTTTAAATGGAGCAACTGCAGAAGGAAATAAAACAATTGAACAACTAAAAAATGAAGAAAAAATAAAACAAACTGCAATAGACGAACTAATAAAAAATCCAAATGCAGAAATAAGAAAAGCAGTAATCGAACAAATACCAGAAGAACAAAAAGAAAAAATTATAGAACAGGAAATAGAAATAGTAAAAGAAGATTTAAAAAAAGATCCTCAATTCTTACTATTATGTAAAAACAAGGCAATGTCTGAAAATAAAGAATTAGAAGAACTTGAAACAAAATTAAAAAATTTAAAAGGAAAAAAAGACTATATTGAAGAAAGTATTTCAGAATTAGAGATTAAATATAAAAAACAAAGAAAAGAACTAGCTGAAGAATTTGAAAAAGAAAAGCAAAGAAACAATGCAAGGATACTAGAAATGCAAAATACTACAATTGAACAAGAAAAAGATAAACCTTCTTTCTGGGATAAAATATCAGAAAGGATTATGAAATTCAAACTTGTAGCTACAATAAGTTTTATATCATATCAATTTAGAAAAGGACTTGAACCTCATAAAATATTAAAAAATGTAAAACAATTTAGAAAAGAATATGATTACTACAATAAAAATCAAGAACAATTATTAGAAGATATAAAATACTTTGAAAAGCAAGGAATTAGTATTCAAAAAATAGAAAGAAGCGAAGAAAAGCAAAAAGAAAATGATTATGAACCAGAAATGTAAAAGAGTATTTTTTCTACTCTTTTTTTATATCCTTCTTCCAAAATTCCCACCATTTCTTATTATCTTCAATAGTACCTAACTGTACTATTTTTTGTTCTTTTTCTTTAATTAAAACTTGAAAATTTCTATTTTGTTCTTGAAAATTATCTATCTGAATATCTTTCTTCGAAATAATATCTAAATAATTATTAATTTCTCTATCTTTATCTTCAATTTGCTTTTTCAAAAGTTCTACTACCTCATTATGTACTTGTAAAGAGATTACATCACTATTTACAATATTATTGACAACATTTACATCATTTTTACAGGTATCTTTATATTTAGATAACAAGTCATAAGCCTTTTGATTAAACATTATTTTCCCTGTATCTAAATCCTTCTTCGCATAGTTAATATTATAATCCTTGTTTTCTAATCTTATCCCTGTTTCGTATAATCTATTATAAAAAGTTCCTTGATTAAAACCAAAACTATCTTTTATATCAGTAGCTGAATATATATAATTTCCCTCATTAACATTATTATTAAAAACTTTTCTTATACCTGTTTTTTCATCAGTAATCAAATAACCTCTTTTTTCTAAAATATCTAAAATCTCACTACCTAAACTATAACCTATTTTAAATTTTCTTTGTAACATAGAAACAGTCAAGTCATCTTTGCCTTTCATATATTCAATAACTTCATTAACCAAACTATCTTTATCCATCTTTATTCTCCT
>CAOSZT010000164.1 GCA_948528155.1 uncultured Clostridia bacterium
AAATAAAAAAAATAGAATTAAACCCATATTTAAAAAAAAAGGAAAAATATTTACCTAAAGAAGAAAATTTCGGAATAGTAGATGTAAGAATACAAACAGATAAAGAAGAAATAAATGTTGGAATACAATTTATAGATGGAATATATATACAAACAAAAATGCTAATGTACTATGCACAAATACATTTAAATCAATTAGAATATAATAGTGAAAGAAAATTTACAAAAACAATAACAATAAACATATTAGATTTTTCTTATTTCTCTACACAAGAATATTTAAAAAACATAAAAATAAAGTCAAATGAAAAATATGTAAATATAGAAGAATTAGAATTTTGGGTATTAGAATTACCCAAATTTAGATATAAAGAAAAAATGAATAAAAAAGAGCAATGGATAACATATCTAAAAGGAGAAAATAATGAAATTTTACAAAAAATAAAAAATGAAAATGAAAAAATAAAAATACTAGATGAAAGAATAAACCAATACTGGAATAAAGAAACAATGGAATAATTATTGGACGATTATTATCTAAATATTTTATAAAATAATAATCGCCCCACTAAAAACTAAATAATCCATATAATAAAACTTATGCTAAAATCTAACCAAATATCTAACAATAAACTTTCAATTTTTATCCTCTAATTTTTATAAGATTGCTTAAAAGTTACATTTATAACAGTACCAGCATCAACAACAGAACCTTTAGGAGGATCTTGAGATACAACATAACCAGCTCCCTCAGCACTTATATTCAAATTATTATTTCGTAAATCAGAAGTAGCTTGATATAAAGTTTTTCCTGTTAAATCAGGAACAGTAGCAGAAGTTCTTGTATTTTGATCATATAACATTATAATAGATCCATCAGATAAAGTAGCACCAGGTTTAGGAACTTGATCTACAACAACTGTACTATTTTTATTATTAGAAGTGGAAATTTTAGTGTTAAATCCTGCTTTTTTCAAAATTTTTTCTGCTTCTGTTATAGTTTTATTTCTAATTTCAGGAACAGTTATTAAATTCTCATTACCACTTTTTTCAGCATTTGATGGAATTCCTAAATAAGGCAAAATTTCTTTAAGCATTTGAGAAACAATAGGACCAGCCAATGTACCACCATTATAATTATCTTTTGGAGGCTTATATAAATTAAGTAATAACACAACTTGAGTATCTTCAACAGGAGATATAGCAACAAAAGTAGCCACATACCCATCAATATCTTCTTTACCATCTATTGGCTCAGATGTACCTGTTTTTCCACCAACAGTGTAACCAGTTACACCTGCTCTCCAACCAGTACCATATTCTATAACAGATTCCATCATATGTTTTACTTTACTTGCAGTTTCAGAAGAAATGACCTGTCTAACTTCTTCAGGCTCAATTGTTGTTATAGCACCAGTATCAATATTTTTATAATCTTTAACAATTCTAGGTTTCATTAAAACACCATCATTCGCTATAGCAGATATAGCAGTAATCATTTGTAATGGAGTAATACTAAATCTCTGCCCAAATGACATAGTAGCTCTTTCTATAGGTAAAACAGAATTTTCTGGTTTAAAAATAGATTGAGACTCTCCTTGTAAACCAACACCAGTTTTATCAAAAAAACCAAAAGATTTATAATATTTATATAAAGTAGTAGTTCCAATTCTTGAAGCTAATTGCATAAAAGCAGGATTACAAGAATTTTCTAAAGCTTGTGTTAAAGTCTGAAAACCATGTGGATCATTATAACTCCAACAATTTACAGGTATATCAGTTATAATTTCAGAACCTTTACAATTAAAATCATTTGCGGTATTTGGAGTTGTAACATTTTCCTCAAGTGCAATAGCTGATGTTATTATTTTAAAAACAGATCCAGGTTCATAAAGTTCAGAAACAGATTTATTAGACCACATTTTAAATATTGCATTAGTCTTTTCTTCAGCACTTAAACTAGAATAAGTCCTTGATAAAGTTTCATTTGGTGTAAAAGCATTATTTAAGTCATAGTTTGGATATGTAGCCATTGCCAAAATATCACCAGTTTTAGGATTCATAACTATACAATCGCCACCATTTTCAACATTATTATTATCAACTACTTGTTTTAAATATTTTTCTACAATAGTCTGAATATTAAAATCAATTGTAAGAGTCAAATCATTACCATTTTCAGCAGGAATATAAGTTTCTTCAGCATTAGGAATTTCCTCTTGACTAGCACTTTTTGAACTTACTATTTTCCCAGGAGTTCCAGATAAAGTTGAATCCCATTTATACTCAATTCCAGATAAACCTTGATTATCACTACCACAAGAACCTAATACTTGAGACAAAAAAGTGTCATATGGATAATATCTTTTAGTATCCTCATCTATATTTATACCAGCAGTTATTTTATTTTCTTTCATCCAATTCCTTAACTCTTCAACTTTATCTTGATCAACCTTTTTTATAATAGTCTCTACTTGTGCAGTACTATTAACTTTTTTTAAAGTTTCTTCATATTCTAATTCAAATATTTCTGAAAATGCTTTTGCAACTTTTTCTTTTATTTCTTTAGTTTTAGAAGAATCATCATCTTTTGAATCTTTTATTTTATTTGGATTTATTGTAATAGTATCTACAGAAGCACTTGTTGCTAAAACTTTTCCAGTTGAATCATAAATAGATCCTCTTTTTGGACTTATTATTTGATTTATAGCCTGTTGCTTATAAGCTAATTCTTTTAAATAACTACCTTGAACAAATTGAAGATAACCTATTCTACTAATTAATAATATAAATATTAGTATTATCACTATAAAAGTTATTTGTATTTTTCTTGTATAAATAAAGTTTTGAGACTTAAAATCTTCATTTATTTTTACTACCTTTTTATTTGTTGTACTTGTTTTATATATCTTTTTATTTTTTCTTTTACTCAAATTTTTCACCACTCTTTAATTTGATTTTTTCATATTTTATATTAAATAAACCCAAAAATCAATAAATTTACAAAAAGTTGTGTATTTAGTGTTAGTTTATTAATACTTGAAAATCATTTATATATAAGCTTTTTGACTACTAAACTATAAAGAAGTATTAAAATGATTGCAAAGTACAATAAAAACTATTCTAAATAAAGTAATACAAAGTATAAATATAAAAACAAAATACAGAAAGGAGGATAAGATATATTTAAAATATTAAATTTATCAAAAAATTATGATTTCAAATATAAAAACAATTTCTTTAAATGGTATAGAAGGAAACTTAGTTGAAGTACAAACAGACATTAGTGGAGGTTTACCAAATTTTGACATTGTAGGACTTCCAGACACAAGTGTTAGAGAATCAAAAGAAAGAATAAGAGCAGCAATTAAAAATTCTAACATAGAATTTCCAAGCAGAAAAATAATTATTAATTTAGCACCTGCAAGTACAAAAAAAGAAGGAACAAGTTATGACTTACCAATGGCAATAGGGATTTTAGTAGCACTAGGAGAAATAATTGATAATAGCTTAGACAATACAGTTTTTTTAGGTGAATTATCATTGGATGGCAAAATAAATAAAATAAATGGAGTTTTGCCAATGTGTATAGAAGCCCTAAATTTAGGAATAAAAAAAATTATAATACCTAAAGATAATGAAAAAGAAGCAGCAGTAGTAGAAAATTTAGAAATAATAGGAGTAAGAAATTTAAAAGAAGTAGTAGATTTTTTAAATAAAGAAATAGAAATACAAGCTACCAAAATAGACATTTTAAATATGTTTAAAAAAGAAGATAAACAAGATATAGACTTTTCAGAAGTTAAAGGACAAGAAAATGCAAGAAGAGCATTAGAAATTGCAGCAGCTGGAGGACATAATTGCATATTAATTGGACCACCAGGATCAGGAAAAACAATGATAGCAAAAAGAATACCAACAATTTTACCAGATTTAACATTTGAAGAATCCTTAGAAGTAACAAAAATTCATAGTATTTCGGGAATGTTAGACAGCAATATTGGCATAATTACAAAAAGACCTTTTAGAAATCCACATCATACAATAACACCATTTTCCATGATAGGAGGAGGAAAGATACCCAAACCAGGGGAGATAAGTTTAGCACATAATGGAGTACTATTTTTAGATGAGTTACCAGAATTTAACAGAAATACTTTAGAAATACTTAGAGGTCCACTAGAAGATAGAAATGTTACAATTTCGAGGTTATATTCTAAAGTTAAATATCCATGTAATTTCATGTTGATAGCAAGCATGAACCCATGTCCATGTGGATATTATGGAAGTACTGAAAAAGAGTGTCAATGTTCAAAACTTTCAATAGAAAAATATTTAAACAGAATTAGTGGACCTTTATTAGACAGAATAGATTTACATGTTGAAGTAAAAACTGTCAAATACAATAAACTAGATTCCAATTGTTATGCAGAAAGTTCGAAACAGATAAAAGAAAGAGTAAATTATGCAAGAAAAATTCAATATTCAAGATATAAAAATTTAAGTATCTTTTCTAATTCAGAATTAACCCCTAAAATGATTTCACAATTTTGTGTTTTAGATGTAGAAAGTAAAAAAATCTTAGAAATGGCATTTAATAAATTAGGATTTAGTGCTAGAGCCTATAGTAGAATTTTAAAAGTTGCCAGAACTATTGCTGATTTAGAAGGTAAAGATAATATCAATAAAATACATTTAGCAGAGGCAATTCAATATAGGAGTTTAGACAGAAAATATGGTGATAAATTCTAAAGTTATATATTTACTTATGAAAAAATATTAAGCATAGATATTATATAAATTTAATTAATAGTTTAA
>CAOSZT010000165.1:0-4583 GCA_948528155.1 uncultured Clostridia bacterium
TAACTATAAGTTTTATAATGCCCCCAGCATAGCTGGGGGTTTACTTTAATGTTAACTAAAAATCATTGAATTTACATATATTCAATGATTTTTTTATATTTACAATAATATGAATTTTTAAAGCCTCTCATATTATACACTATAATAATTTTCTTTTATAACATAAATTTTTATTATATGTTCATTTAAATTGCTCTTGCTTTTGCATAAAATCTTTTAGTTGCATGTGCATTTCCATTCACATAATAACAGGTTATTAAAGTAACTTCTGTATTCCCATTTGTTAATTGACTTGTACAAGCAGTATCATAAGGATCTATTATTCCAGTTTCATATACCTTATAATCTAAAGTTCTACCACTTAAATCTGTAACTTGGACAATTGCACCATTTTGTATATTTATTAATTTACCAAAAAATCTACTATCTTTATAATTATGTCCCAACATAACCATATTTCCTACTTCATTTGGATTTGCTCCCCAATATTTATTTATTGAAATATTAAGCAAAGCCTCAGAAGTTGATGATAACACAGGATAATTTATTCCTAAACTTGGTATATTCAAAGTAGCTATAGTACTATATCTCTTTCCATTAGTTGCTGTATATGTTCCCACATTTGTATTTCCTAAATCTGAAACATTTTCCTCTTCAATCTCTTCATTTGAAATTTCTTCTGAAAGATCCTTTATATAATCTGCATATTTGGGTTCATCTAATATTACTTTTATAATAGATTCATTATTATAATTATTTCCTTCAAATTCAGTTATTATATTTTGATTAATACTTTCATTGTTATATGTAGCATATATATTAAAAGAAAATATCGTAATTAATATAATTAAAATTATCAAAACCACTATAATATATTGTATTATTGTAATCTTTTTAGTTTTGTATTCATATATATTTTTCATAAATCTCTCCTTTTAATAATTTAGAGGATGTTTTTTACACCCTCTTTCTATTATATGCCTTTTAATCTATTATTTTTATAATATGCAAATATTAATCCACCAATTGTTAATATAATTAATATTATTAATCCAAATCCAAGTCCTGCTTTTGGTATTTTTCCAGTTGCTAATGTTGTATCTGGTGTTTTTGTAGTATTAGGTGTTGTTGTATCTGTAGTAGGCTTTTGTGTATTTGATGGTGTATCTTCTAAGTTCCATTCAAATAAATTATCTAAATAATCATATAAATTTTTTCCTATTGTATCACCAATTAAAGCTTGATATAAACTAACATCTTCTATTGGATAATATTTACCATTTTCATCTTCCATTATCATATAAACATAATAGTATGAACCATTTGTTATATTTAAACCAGATGTAATACTTTTACTCTCTCCTAAAGAAATAGTTTCTGTATAAATCGAGCTTGCTGATTTAGCATAATCTAATAATCTCTCTAAAGCTTTTGCTTCTCCATTTTTTATTGATAATAATATACTTTTATCTGTAATATTTCCTATTTTTACTTTTACTTTTCTATTTGTAGTAGCTGTTGCATTATCATCATAGCAATAAATCGCTGTATATTGCGAAGAAAAATTTGATTTAATTCTACTCCCCAAATTATGTTGTGGACATCTCTCTAATTTTGTTTTATATGGTGTACCATATTGCCCATTTTTATTTTGCTCAATAATAAAACAATATACATCTTTATTAAATCTATAAGCTTCATTTAAAGCATGTAATTTTATCTCACTTCCTACATTTATTAAAAGTTGATCTTCTTTATCTTTACTAGGATCTGGTTGGACATCACCTGATTTTATATATATTTTGTATGTACTTTTTTCATTTAATGTTATTCCCGTTACTTTTATATAATAATCCCAACGTCCTACATTATCTTTTTGAATAACATCTACTTTTGATTTAGTTAAATCTGTCCATTGTGTTGTATCTCCTCCTGTTTCATCTGCAGCATATGAATTTAGTGAAAATAATATTATAGCTATAACTCCAACTACAATTTTTAAAAAAAACCTTTTCATTTTTATCCCCCTAATTATATTTTCTATGAAATGAAAAACTAAAAAATATATTTTATCTTATGTATCTTCATTTCTTTTTATTTTTCTACAGATATTTTAATACTGTCATTTTTATTTGTCAACAATTTTTGTTTTTATTACCAATTTTTCTCATCAAATTCTTTAAATTTCTTATTATAACTCTCATACATACTTTGTGTTTCTCTTTGGTCTTTTGTCGCTTCTGCTTTAATATTTTGTATCTTTTGTTCAATAGTTTCCGTGTTCTTTTGTGAATTATTACTATTATCTTCATCATTTTCTTCACTATTATCAGAACTTTGATCATTTTGTAATTTTTTTAACCTATTAATTTCTTTTTGGATATCTTTTTTCAACTTTTCTGCCTTAGAATTATGTCCATTATTATCATTTTTATTTGCACATCCATCTTCAGTTAATACATTTATAGCTGTTTCATAAATTTTTATACCATTCTTTATACTCTCTTGATCTTTTTCGTCAATTTGAACAGTTTTACATATAGCTAAAGCATAATTTATTCTAATATTACACCTTTTATCTTTAGACACTCCTCCATTTAAAGCTAATTCATAATTATTGATTGCCTTCTCATATTCTCCATTCTGATAAAGCACATTACCATAATTATAATACGCAACATAACTTTGTGGGAAATTGAAATATGTTAATTTTTCTGCTTGATTAGTGTTATATTCTCCTTTTTCATATTTACTTATTAATACATTATTTAAAGTAAAACTATATAACAATTTTAATGTAAATAATATAGAAATAATATATATTGCAATTAATACTTTTTTTCTCATTGCATTCTCCTCTTCTTTATTATAAAATCTATTAATAATAAAATTACTAATGGGATTGCAAAATAATAATATATATCTTTATATGAACTTGTTTTTTGTTCATTTATTTGAGAATTCGAACTTTGTTTTCTAATATCATTTATTTTATAATCAATATTAGAAGGTTTACTCATTTGTATATAATCAATTTTCAAATCTGTAGCTATCTGTTTTAAATTTTTCTCATCTAGTTTTGAAATTGCAGTTATACTTTCATAACTTTCTTTATCATAATAATAAATATAATATGATATACTATTAGGGTTATCTGCATATCCACTATTTACCATTTTTCCACCACTAGTTGTTCCATATCCAAGCACTGCTCCATTTGTTACATATTGACCTATATTTGAAAATGATTCAAGCTGTTCTCCTTCTTTAGTTATTTCTCCATCAGAAATAAAAAATACTATAAACTCTGAATTGTCTTTTTGTCTCTTTTTTTCATCCTTTAAAGTCTTTTCTAAAATATCTTTTGATAAATTCATTGAACTACCTTTTGCATAATAATCTTCTTCTAATTTGATAGCTTTTAATTCTGCTTGTACCATCTCTGTATCTGTTGTAAATGGTATTAGTTTTTGTGCAGTATCTCCAAATGTTATTACTGAAAATTTACAATTTGATAATTCTTCTACTATATTACAGCAATCGTTTATAACACCTTCAAATCTTTCTTTATTTCCATTATAATCTAATGCTCTCATACTAACACTTTTATCAATAACAAATAATACACTTAAATTTGAATTAATTTCTACACTTTCTCCATTTGGTAACATAAATCTTAAATTTATTATAAATAATAATATTATTATCATTATTATTATCATTTTTTTTATAGTAATTTGCTTTTTTATTTTTTCTATTGTTTTTATTAGCTTATTTTTAACTTTTCGCATAGCTTTTCTCCCTTACTATATTAGACAATTAAACACTTCAATAGATTTTATATTCCTTCTCCACATACTACAACTCCACGACTATATTTATACAATGAAGCTGAATTAGTAACTTCATAATGTGGATAATATGAGAATATTCCTCCTTGCCCACGAACAAAATAAGGCATTTCCCCACTTACCCAATCACTTCTAGATGCTCCATGCCAATTTGCACATCCTAAATTAATTATTGAATCCGCTGAAGTATTTTTCCCTAATGCGTCCCCTATTCTTGCTGATGAAATTGCAAAATCATATAAATCGTAATATCTTATATCTATGTTTTCTGGTGAAAATATACTTCTAGCTGTCTTCTCTTTTGGCAAACCACCTGCTACATATTCACCTACTTGCACAGCCTTTGTCATAACACCTGTATCATTTCCTGTTGTACTTATAATTGCATTTTCACTTTTTGGGTTTCCATATCCTGAAGCAGATAATATCGCTGTTGCTCCATATTCTGTTGCTCTTATCATGTGTACATCTATATTATTACTTTCACTTGACGCTGATAAATTGTCATTTAATGTTTCACTTAATCCCATCGTTTCTCCAGCCATTTCCATTTGCCTTATCTTTTTTATCCACTCATGTATTCTATCTACCTTTTGATAATGTGTATTCGGATTTGATTGCAATGCTCCATTTAATATTAATTGCATGAAAGGAACAATAAAAATATGAAAGTAAAAACACTAAATGGAAACCTAAATATAGTTGGAAAAAATTTAAAAAAATACAGAAAAT
>CAOSZT010000165.1:4610-4816 GCA_948528155.1 uncultured Clostridia bacterium
ACCAGCAATATGTAGAGAATTAGACTTACTTGGAGTAACAATGTACAACTGTGATATTTATGAAATAGAATATGGAAAAAAAACTGTCAAAGACTTTGAAGCACTGGCTTTTTGCAAAGTACTAGGAATCACATTAGATGAATTATACTCAAACACAGACCAATATTATGAAGCATAAACTGCCAAAAGGGACGCCCCTTTTGGCA
>CAOSZT010000166.1 GCA_948528155.1 uncultured Clostridia bacterium
ATAGTATAATAAAAATATTTAATAAAATTATATCTCAATTCTATCAGTAAATTTATCTTTAATCAATTTTTTTAAAGGTTTATTTTCTTCATTTTCTAGCCTTTTATCTCTATCTACTATTTTAACAGCAACCTCTTGTGCTAACTTCAAAACTTCAATATCAGTAAATAAATTTGCAATCTTAAAATCTGGTATTCCATGTTGTGCTGTTCCAAAGAAATCTCCTGATCCTCGTAATTCTAAATCTTTTTGAGAAATCACAAAACCATCATTTGTTTCACACATTACTTTCATTCTCTCTTTAGTATTTTGCCCTTTTCCTTCATATTTTAGTACACAATATGATTTATATTCTCCTCTTCCAACTCTTCCTCTTAGTTGATGTAATTGTGCTAATCCAAATCTTTGTGCATCCTCTATAACCATAATACTTGCATTTGGCACATCTACACCTACTTCAATAACTGTTGTTGATATTAGTATATCTATTTCTCCATTTTTAAATCTTGTCATAATTTCATCTTTTTCTTTTGGTTTCATTTTTCCATGTATGTATTCTACTTTGTATTCTGGGAAAATTTCTTTTTGATATAATTCATGTAATGTAATCACTGCTTTTAAATCATTGCTACTATCTTCTTCTTCACTTTCTTCTACTAATGGACATACTATATATGCTTGCCTACCTTCTTCCACTTGCTTTTTTATAAAATTGTTTATTCTTTCTTCTAAACGTTTTGAAACTGCAAATGTTTCTATTGTCTTTCTGTTTGGTGGAAGTTCATCTATTACCGATATATCCAAATCTCCATATAAAATTAAAGCTAAAGTTCTTGGTATTGGTGTTGCTGACATTACTAATACATCTGGATTTTGACCTTTCTCTGCCATTTTCGTCCTTTGTTTTACTCCAAATCTGTGCTGTTCATCTGTTACAACTAATCCTAAGTTTTTAAATATCACATTTTCTTCTAACATTGCATGTGTTCCAATTAAAATATGTATTTCTCCACTTTCAAGTTTACTCAAAATTTCTTCTTTTCTTTTTTTAGTTAATCCTGAAATTAATAATTCACATTTTATATCAAATTTATCTAAAATATTCTTAAAATTATTATAATGTTGTGTTGCAAGTATTGCTGTTGGTGCAAGTATTGCTGACTGATATCCTGATTTTGCTGCTTTATATGCTGATATCATTGCAACTATTGTTTTTCCTGAGCCTACATCTCCTTGTAAAAGTCTATTCATTGATTTTTCTGTTTCCATATTTTCATCAATTTCTTGTAGTACTCTTAGTTGTGCTTTTGTTAAATTAAATGGTAATGTGTTTATTACATCTGACATTTTTACATTTATGTCAAATTTTATTCCTTTTTTATCTGTTAAGTTATTGTTTTTTAATTGTAATAGTGCTAATTGTGTTGAAAGCAATTCTTCAAATACAAGTCTTTTTCTAGCTCTTTTGAAGTCTTCAAATTTTTTTGGGAAATGTATATTTTGGTTTGCTTTATTTATTTCTTCTAACTTGTATTCTTTTAATATGTATTCTGGAAGTGTTTCTTGTAGTCCTCCTAACTGTTTTACTTTTTCTAGCCCATTTTCTATTATTTTTCTTAATATATTTTGTGTTAGACTAAATGTTAATGGATATATAGGTATTATTTTTCCTGTGTTGTTAGTATTTTCTATTTCGTCAAATACTGGTGAATTTATACTTACTCTTCCATATTGAAATTCAACTTTTCCATAAAATCTATATTTTTTCCCTATTTGAAATCTACTTTTTAAATAAGGCTGATTAAACCATGTAATTGTTGCTTGTCCTGTTTCATCTCTTATTGCTAATTTCTGCATTGTTCTGCCTTTACTAATTCTTGTATCTATAAATTTTGATATTGCTATTGCTTCTATTAATGCTAATTCTCCATTTTTACATTCACATATGTTTTTTGGTTTGCTTCTATCTTCATATCCTCTTGGATAATATGTTACTAAGTCATTTAGTGTATATATTCCTAGTTTGTTCAGGAGTATTACTCTGTTTGGTCCTACTCCTTTTATATATTTTACATCTTCATTAAAATCCATCATTTACTCCTTAAAAATAAGAAACATCCTTAAAATCCCCTTTTTCATTTAGTGCAAAAAATTGTCTCATATTTTTCATTTTACTGCTTTTCAAATGTTAGTAATTTGTCTCTATAATAGTCGTATTGCTTTTGCCTTGTTTCTATTTCAGCTGGTAACCCTTCTGATATATCATTACATAATTTGTCAAATTTATCCAATATTTTTACTATTCTTTCTTGTTCTTCTATTGGTGGAACAGGAATTAAATAATTGGAAATCATTGGAACTGTTAATTGAGGTATTCCTGTTTTTGGTACTTTAAATGTTATTGTATCAATATAGTACTTTAAAAACTCAATATTTATTGAATCCTCTTTTGGTTTAAGACATATTAATCTAACAATTGGATAAAAATTTTCTCTTCTTAATTCACAATATCCTATTGTTCCTCTTCCAGATATAGTTAATGCTGGAGCTTCTATTTTATAACTATTTGTATATCCATATAAAGCATTATTTCCAATTCCATTACTATATATTGGAATATTATATTCATCATTTTTATCTTTTCTTATTTTGCTTTTGTCAATATCTCCTCCTGCTGATAATTTGCATAACTCTGAAAGAGTTTTTCTAGGAATTTTATTACCAAAATTCAATAAATTATCTCTATAATACTCATATTGTTTTTGTCTAGCTTTTAACTCTTCTGAAAGATTTTTTGAAAGCTGTGTGAAATTATCTAAAATATGGACAATTTTGTATTGTATTTCTAATGGTAGTATTGGAATATCTAATTCATATACTACTTTTTTACTCAAACTAGGTATTCCTGCTCCTTGTTGACATTGTTGAAGTAACTTTTCTTTAGATTTTAAAAAATGATATAAATATCTATAATTAATTTTATTGCTTTCCTTTTTTACAACATAACAATGAGCCCCAGCCCAAAATGGCATTTCCATAAAATTAACATAGCCAGCTGAAGCCCCACCTTGACTAATTATAATTGTATCTTTATTAGTATTATATTCATGCCAATATCCTGATAAATTTACACCACCATTTATAACAGGATATTTTGCATTATCTAATAATTTACTTTTATTCAGTTGATTTCCTGTATTTATAGAACAAACATTGTCTAGTGTATAATATTCTACTCCATTAGGACATAATTTTTCTATCAGTTCATCTAACTCACTCATTATTCTTCCTCTATTTCTACAATATTTCCTTTATCTCATTACAAAATTTCACACAATCTGTATAATATTATGTTACAAATTATATATTTTAAATTTTCATAAAAATCTATCTTTCCCCCTACAAATTTATCAAATAAGAAATCCTATAATTTAATCCCAAATAAAGTTTTTCAATTCTTTCATCAGTCATATCTGTATATTCTTTATATTCAATTAATTTTTCTCTTAACATTTGTGGAATTTCCTTTAATTCTTCAAAATCATATTTATTTAAGTCAATATAATCTAATAATCTTGAAATATCTTTATTAGTATTACTAAAGAATTTACATTTTCCTTCTTTAAAATTTATTTCATTTAGTAATTTATCACACTGCATACACTCTCCAGTGTCAAAAATTGGTGTTACTTTTTCCCATTCTAATGTTTCAACATTTCTTATTATTCCAAAATTTTTCATATGTCTATCCATATTCATAACTATATAATCTATTAAAAACATATCTTGCAATCTTTTTTTTGCATCATTTATTCCATTTTCATTTAATATTTTTATATAATGATTAAAGTCATTTGTATTGTTATCTTGTTTTTTTGAGTTGAAAATCTCATATGCTGTTATTATTTCTTGATTTTCATTAATGAAGTTTTTACATTTTGAAATTATTTTATTATCAATTATCCCTATTTCATAATTACAATAATCTAATTTTAGTTTTTTGCAAATTTGTGAAACTAACCATTCATTTATTGGCTCTTGTCTAGTTGGATAATATGTTCCTTTTACTAATACTCTATTTTCATTTTCTATTATCCAAGCCTTTTGTAACATACCATCTGTTGTGTTATTAGGAGATTTTAAATCAATTTCATTATTTGTTACTGATGAACTTAAAGAAACTTGTAAATATCCTTTATATTTGAAATCATTTGTAAAAAAATTTATATCTTCCCATTTTAATTCTATTTGTTCTTTTTCTTTAATCCAGTATTGGTCTGATAAACATAATCCATATGATTTATTTAATAATTCATCTGATGAAGATATTTTTAAGTTTATTAATAAATTTTCTAAGTCTTTTCTCCAACTTGGTATTCCTCTTCCTTTATACCAATTATTTAATGCTTTTACATTACTTATTACTTTATTTTCTACTGCATTTTTAAATGCTAATGGAGCATATTTTAGATCATAAATTTCATGTATGTTATCAATCGAATTGTTTTCAGTATTTAATTCTATTAATGCTACTTGTTTGTTTTTATTCATTAAAATACATTTCATAATTTAAAATTTTTCCTTTGATTATTTATTTTATATATGACTATTATAACTTCTTAAATTCTAATAATTCATCTCTATAATATTCATATTGCTTTTGCCTTGTTTCTATTTCAGCAGGTAGCCCTTCTGATATATCATTACATAATTTGTCAAATTTATCCAATATTTTTACTATT
>CAOSZT010000167.1 GCA_948528155.1 uncultured Clostridia bacterium
TACTGAAAATGAAAATACTACTTTGTATGCTGTATGCACACTGAAGGACCTGGAATATGGCGAGAAAACTGAAAATCACGGAAAACAAAATAAAATAAAGTTTTCCATTTACATTTCCCAATATTTAACATTTGACAAATCCCCAATTTCCGTATAAAATTAAAGATATTAATGTCCAATAACAACAAAAACAATATCAAAAAATACTACAAAAACTATTGGACACAAAAAGGAGACCAACTATGAAAAATATAAATAACATATTACACATTGGCTTAGACGTAGGATCAACAACAGTAAAAATAATAGTGATGGACAATGAACAAAATACAATATTTAAAGACTACCAAAGACATTTTTCAGACACAAAAAACACAATATGTAATGTACTAAAAAACTTAACAGAAAAATATCCAGAAAACCAATATACAATAGCACTAACAGGGTCTGGAGCAATGTCTGCAAGCAAATTTTTAGGAGTATCATTTATACAAGAAGTAGTTTCTTGCAAAAGATCAGTAGAAAAATACATACCTGAAACAGATGTAGTAATAGAACTAGGAGGAGAAGACGCAAAAATAATATATTTTGATAAATCCATAGAACAACGTATGAATGGAACATGTGCTGGAGGAACAGGAGCATTTCTAGATCAAATGGCATCACTATTACACACAGATACAATAGGACTAAACGAGCTTGCAAAAAACTACCAGACAATATATCCAATAGCCTCAAGATGTGGAGTTTTTGCCAAAACAGATGTACAACCACTAATAAATGAAGGAGCAGCAAAAGAAGATATTGCTGCCTCAATCCTGCAAGCAGTAGTAAATCAAACAATAAGTGGATTAGCTTGTGGTAGACCAATTAGAGGAAATGTTGCATTTTTAGGAGGACCTTTAAATTATTTATCAGAATTACGAACAAGATTTATAGAAACACTAAACTTAAAGCCAGAAGAAATAATAATTCCAGAAGAAGCTCATCTTTTAGTAGCAAAAGGTGCGGCACTTGACTCCCTAAATACAACACCAATAGCAGTAAATGAATTAAAACAAAAAATAGAAAACTTAAAAACATCACAAGACAACACAACACAACCATTAGAGCCATTATTTGAAAATGAACAAATATATAAAGAATTTCAAGAAAGACACAATAAAGCAAAAGTAACAAAAACAGAAATATCAACATATGAAGGAGACTGCTATTTAGGTATTGATGCTGGTTCAACAACAACAAAATTAGTTTTAATTGATAAAGATGGAAACCTTTTATATTCATTATATGGAAGTAATGAAGGAAATCCACTAAAAAGTGTTATAAATATGTTAAAAAAACTATATGAAATATTACCAGAAAAATCAATATTAAGATATAGTGGAGTTACAGGATATGGTGAAAAACTAATACAAACCGCACTAAATGTTGACTTAAATGAAATAGAAACAATTGCACATTATACAGCTGCAAAACAATTTGAACCTAATGTTTCAGCAATTATAGACATTGGTGGTCAAGATATGAAATATATAAAAATGAAAAATGGAGCAATTGATAATATTTTATTAAATGAAGCCTGCTCATCTGGTTGTGGCTCATTTATAGAAACCTTCGCTAAAAGTCTAAATATAGAAATTTCTGAATTTGTAAAAGAAGCAATAAATGCCAAAAGACCTGTAGACTTAGGTTCAAGATGTACAGTATTTATGAATTCAAAAATAAAACAAGCACAAAAAGAAGGATATACAGTAGGAGACATTTCAAGTGGACTATCTTATTCAGTAATAAAAAATGCAATTCAAAAAGTTATGAAAGTTAGAGATACTTCGACTTTAGGAAACCACATAGTTGTACAAGGAGGTACTTTCTACAATAATGCAGTTTTAAGAGCATTTGAAAAAATTGTTGGGAAAAATGTCGTACGACCAGACATATCTGGCTTAATGGGTGCTTATGGAATGGCTTTACTATCGAAAGAACAATATGAATCAAATTTAGATATGGAATATAAATCTAGCATACTAAAAACTGATGAATTAGATAAATTAGAAATAAAAATAACACATACAAGATGTAATAATTGTGAAAATCATTGTAAATTAACAATAAATAAATTTAGTAATGGATCAATTCACATATCAGGAAATCGTTGTGAAAAAGGAGCTGGAATTATATCAAATAAAAAAGATTTACCAAATTTAGTACAATATAAATATGAAAGAATTTTTAATTACACACCTTTAGAAGAAAAAAGTGCTATAAGAGGAACAATTGGAATACCAAGAGTTTTAAATATGTATGAAGACTATCCATTTTGGTTTACCTTTTTTACAAATTTAGGTTTTAGAGTAATTATTTCAGATAAAAGCACAAGAAAAACCTATGAAAAAGGAATGGAATCAATGCCATCCGAATCAGTATGTTATCCAGCAAAAATTTCACATGGTCATATAGAAAATTTAATTGAAAAAGGAATTACAACAATATTTTATCCTTGTATGCCATATTCAAGAAAAGAATATGAAAAAGCAGATAATCACTACAATTGTCCTATTGTAATTTCATATTCAGAAGTATTAAAAAATAATGTTGAAAATTTAAAAGAAAAAAATATTAAATTTATAAATCCATTTTTACCTTTTGATAGTAAAAACCTTGTAAAAAAAGTAATGGAATTAGACGAATTTAAAGAATACAATTTTACAAAAAAAGAATTACAAGAAGCAACAAAAATGGCAGAAGAAGAATATCAAAAATGCAAAAAAGATATTAGAAATAAAGGTACAGAAACAGTAAATTATATTAATGAAAATAATTTAAGAGGAATAGTACTAGCTGGAAGACCTTATCACATAGACCCAGAAATAAATCATGGAATAGATACATTAATAACATCACTTGGATTATGTGTTTTAACAGAAGATAGTATATCAGATAAAACTGAAGCTAAACGTCCTATAAGAGTTGTTGATCAATGGGTATATCATGCAAGACTATATGCTGCCGCAGACTTTGTTGGAAAAAATGATAATTTAGAATTAATACAATTAAATTCTTTTGGATGTGGAGTTGACGCAGTTACAACAGATCAAGTAGAAGAAATATTATCAAGTTATGATAAAATGTACACACTTATAAAAATAGATGAAGTAAATAACTTAGGAGCTGTAAGAATTCGTATACGTTCATTATTAGCAAGTATGAATAAAAGGATTGCAAAAAAAGAAGAAGAAAAAGCATCTGGAGATTATGGAATAAAGAAAAAAATATTTACAAAAGAAATGAGAAAAGATTACACTATTCTTTGTCCACAAATGGCACCAATTCATTTTGAATTATTAGAATCAGCAATTCAAGAATCAGGATATAAATTAGAATTATTAAGAGATTGCACTTCTAACACAGTAGAAACAGGATTAAAATATGTAAATAATGATGCTTGTTATCCATCAATTTTAGTTACAGGTCAAATGATAGAAGCACTTGAATCTGGAAAATATGACTTAAACAAAACAGCTTTAATAATGTCTCAAACAGGTGGTGGATGTAGAGCAACAAACTACATAGGATTTATAAGAAAAGCACTTAAAGACGCTGGTTTTAATAACATACCTGTAATTTCATTTAATTTAGTAGGTATGGAAAAAATGCCTGGATTTAAGCTAACACCAAAAATGATAGAAAGATTAATAAAATGTATAATTTATGCTGACTTATTACAAAAAATGTTAACAAAAAATAGAGCTTATGAAATAAATAAAGGCGAAACTCAAAAATTATATGATAATTGGATGAATAAATGCAAAAAATATGTTAGAAATTCTAGTAATAAAGAATTTAAACAAAGTATTTATGAAATTGTAAATGATTTTGAAAAAATTGAGCTGGATACAAAAGTTAAGAAACCAAAAGTTGGAATTGTTGGTGAAGTTTTGATTAAATATCATCCTTTCGGAAATAATTTTGTAGCTGATTTACTTGAAAAAGAAGGTGCTGAAGTAATTTTACCTGATTTCATGGGATTTGTTAAGTTTATGGCTACACACAAAATTACTTTTAATAATTTATTAAATACTAATAAGACTTCTTCAAAAATAAGTAAAATAGCAATTAAACTTATAGATATTTTAGAAAAAGATGTTAAATTAGCCTTAGCAAATTCTAATAAAGAATATTTACAACCTTGTAATATATGGCATTTAGAAAAACAAGTAAAAGATGTATTATCTATTGGTAATCAAACTGGTGAAGGGTGGTTTTTAACAGCTGAGATGATTGAATATATGGAAAATGATATTCCTAATATTATTTGTGTTCAACCTTTTGCTTGCTTACCTAATCATGTTGTTGGAAAGGGTGTTATAAAAACAATTAGACAAAAATATCCTGAAGCAAATATTTCTCCTGTAGATTATGACCCAGGTGCTAGTGAGACAAATCAAGTAAATAGAATTAAATTGTTGATGACTGTTGCTAAAGATAATTTGAATAAAATTGAAAATGAGAAAAAAGCTTTAGACAGTGAGAATGTTGAGGACTTTAGTAAAATAAAAGAAAATGAAATTGTATAACAATTATTTTTGTATATGTCTTAAATATGCCATCAAAAGAAGTTATAAATAAATGATTTAAAATCATTTATCTATAACTTCTTTTGATTACTCTAGTTTAATTGATTTTTTTATTTTTATTACTTTAATTTCATTTTTTTATTTTTA
>CAOSZT010000168.1 GCA_948528155.1 uncultured Clostridia bacterium
ATAATATATAAATTTTAATGTTATTATACTATTATTTGTATATGACCACATCTCTTTTTTAAATGAACATGGTTTATCATAATATATAAAATCTATTACTCCTCTTGATTGAACAATAATATTGGGTATTTTTATAATATCTTCTTTTTTTATATTATTTTCATCTGTATCAATTAAAGTCTTCCCACCTGCAAATATCCTCACTTTTCCATTATCTACAACAATCTCCTTCATTTTTCTTGCAGTAATAGCTGTACCTTTTAGCCTAGTACAATATTCTCCTAAATTAACCCAATTAACATTTTGACTATTTTTATTAAATTTTAATAACTTTCTTGTGTAATATCTATATTGCTTTTGCCTAGTTTTCAACTCTCTCAAAAGACTTTTTGAAAGCTCTGTGAAATTGTCCAAAATATGTACAATTTTGCTTTGTATTTCTAATGGTGGTATCGGAATATTTAATTCATATACTACTTTTTTACTCAAACTAGGTATTCCTGCTCCTTGTTGACATTGTTGAAGTAACTTTTCTTTAGATTTTAAAAAATGATATAAATATCTATAATTAATTTTATTGCTTTCCTTTTTTACAACATAACAATGAGCCCCAGCCCAAAATGGCATTCCCATAAAATTAACATAGCCAGCTGAAGCCCCACCTTGACTAATTATAATTGTATCTTTATTAGTATTATATTCATGCCAATATCCTGATAAATTTACACCACCATTTATAACAGGATATTTTGCATTATCTAATAATTTACTTTTATTCAGTTGATTTCCTGTATTTATAGAACAAACATTGTCTAGTGTATAATATTCTACCCCATTAGGACATAATTTTTCTATCAGTTCATCTAACTTACTCATTATTCTTCCTCTATTTCTATAATATTCCTTTATCTCATTACAAAATTTCACACAATCTTAAAACATTATATTTCAACCTTTAATAAATTAAAATTTAGTGCATCACTACTAACTAATTTTAGCTCTATACCATCAATCCTTCCTTCAACTGCCTCATAAATTGATTTTGAATGTAAATGCCCATAAAAACACTTTTTTATATTGTATTTTTTCATTAATTTTATATAATCTGTATTCATATTTTTTCTAATTACAGGTGGATAGTGCATAAATACAATTATCTCTTTGTCTTCTCCATATTTAGAAATTCCATTTTTTATTGATAATTCTAGTCTTGCAATTTCTCTATTTGTTAATCTTACATCTTCTTGTTCTTCCGAAATATTCCAACCTCTTGTTCCTGCTATTATTTTATTTTCAAATTCATAACTATTGTTATATAAGAAATCTATATTAGTAAATCCTCTTTCATTTATATATTTTCTCATACTTGTTATTGTTGACCACCAATAATCATGATTTCCTTTTAATAATATCTTTTTACCTGGTAATCCATTTATAAATTCAAAGTCTCTTTCTGTTTCCTCTAAATACATAGCCCAAGAAAAATCACCTGGCAATATTACTAAGTCCTCTGATTTTACTTTTGTTTTCCAGTCTTTTTGTATTTTATTTTCATAGTTTTGCCAATTTTCTCCAAATATCTCCATTGGTTTATCTGTATTAAATGATAAATGTAAATCTGCTATTGTATATATTGCCATTTGTTTTTCCTTTCTTTCCATTTTTTCTACAATTTTAAATTAGGTATAGCATTTAAGTCTAATTCACTTGTGTTTCCATTTATAAAATTATAATATCCTGCAGAACCTATCATTGCTGCATTGTCTGTACATAATTTTAAATCTGGCATATATACTTTAATTCCTTTATCCTCTAATTTTAGAAATTCACTTCTTATAAAATTACTTGCTGATACTCCTCCTGCCAATACTATTGTATTTGTGTCTATTAGTTTTAAGGCTTTCACAGTATTTTCAATTAATATTTCTGTTACTGTTTTTTCAAAACTAGCACATAAGTCAGCTTTATTAATATTTGGTGTTTTATGATGTAAATTTATTACAGCTGTTTTTATTCCACTAAAACTAAAATCAAGATTATCAAAATGAGTTTTTGGTAGTTGAATTGCATTTTGATTTCCTTCTTTTGCAAGATTGTCTACCTTTGGTCCTCCTGGATATCCTAATCCAATAACTCTTGCCACTTTGTCAAATGCTTCACCTATTGCATCATCTCTAGTTTTTCCTAGTACTTCAAATTCTGTATATCCCTTTACATATACAAGTTGTGTATTTCCACCAGACATCATTACACATAAAAATGGTGGTTTTAGTTCTTTGTATGTTATATAATTAGATGCAATATGTCCTTGTATATGGTTTACTCCTACTAATGGCTTGTCTATTGCAAAACTTAGTGCTTTTGCATAAGAAACTCCTACTAATAAAGCACCTACTAGCCCTGGTCCATAGGTTGGTGTTATTGCTGTGATATCTTTAAATGTTATATTTGCCTCTTTTAGTGCCTTTTTGGTTACTCTTGTTATTGCTTCTATATGATTTCTTGATGCTATTTCTGGTACTACTCCTCCATATTTTTCATGTATTGGTATTTGTGTGTCTACTATATTTGATAGTATTTCTCTGCCATTTTTTATTACTGCTACTGATGTTTCATCACAACTTGTTTCTATTCCTAATGTTAGTATATCTTTTTCCATTTTTCCTCTTTCCCTTTTTGCAATCTCTTTTTGTTTTTAAATTCTAAATATAAATGCTCCAAAATTTAATATTGCTTCACTTACCAATTTAATTACTGGTGTAATTATTGTACTTGCCATTCCAGTTACCCATATTAATATAAATACTATATAAAATATTTGCTCATTATTTACAAAAAATTGTTTTGCATTATATGGTAAAAATGGCATTATTATTTTTGAACCATCAAGTGGTGGTAATGGTATTAAATTAAATACTCCCAAACCGATATTTATTGAAATAGTATATATTATTAAATTTATTATTGTTTTTCCAACTGTTGATGATATAAATGACATTGATATAACTGACATTTCTACAAACTTATATATTGCATAATATATAAATGTAAATATTATTGCTAATATAAAATTCATAAGAGGTCCAGCAAGTGATACTAAAGCCTCTCCTTTTTCCATAGACATTTTTCTTGTATAATTTCTAGGATTTACATGGACTGGTTTTCCCCAGCCAAATCCTGCTACTAATAACATTAATGTTCCTATTGGATCAAGATGATCTAATGGATTTAAGCTTAATCTCCCTTCATTTTTTGCCGTATTATCTCCTAGTTTATAAGCTACATATCCATGTGCAAATTCATGGAATGTTATTGCTATTAATACTCCTGGTGCACTTAGTAATAATCTCATTAACTCTTCTGGATTTGTTGCAAATTGTAATAATGCAATTCCTATCATTACTGCTATTATTATATATATTGTTCTTTTGTCAAAATTAAATCCAAACATAGTCTTCCTCCTTCGTTTATAATTTTACATTATATCTTATTAAACTACTTATTCTAATAAGTGATATTTTACAACTAGCCCACTAAATTCTTTGAAACTCATTAAAACTTATTAATATTTTTCTTAATCTTAATTGCAATACATACTATATCATATTCTAATAGAAATTTCAATTAAATGTAAGTATTTTTTAACTCTATTTTAGAAAATGGAATTAATCTTTTCAATTTCTTTTTCTCTAAATTCATAAAATACACTTGTTAAATCATTTTCGGCTATGTATGGATATATCGGCAAAAGTTGATGATGTTAATTTTATTATTCATGCTAAACATACATGGATTGAATTATCATTTAATCAAGACGATGCCGAAAAAATGTCTGATGTGATTGAAACAATCACAAAATGGAACAAATTCTCAAAGACAGAAAAAACTTTTATGTAACAATTGATGAAAATAAATCTCGTACAATTATTTTTGAAAACTGGTATTCAACATGTGGAGAATACCGAAGGCACTTTGGTAATAATAAACTTAAAATTACAGGTTTTAAGAACAATTAATTCTGTATTCCCACATTTTTCACATTTCCATTCTGACATAATAATTATCACTCACTTTCTTTTATATATCATAAATATTAGTTTTTAGTATTCTTTATTTATTTTTATACTGTATGGCATAAAACTGCTATATCTTTCAACCTACAAGTTCCTCCTTTTGTTATTCTAGTGTCATTATATCATAAAAAATTTTAAAAAACACAAAAAGCCAAAACAGTATGAGTTTTTTTATTTTAAGATTGTAATAATTTCTTGCTGTTCTATTTTCTACCCCCTTTGATATTTTTTTGCAACAAAAAAGCCAACCTTTCGATTGACTCTTTTAGTAATGTATTTTTTACTGCTATTTTGTTTTTTTAGCTTATTAAAATCCTTTAAAACTCATTAAGCGTTATTAAGAGGTTTCATAGACTTTTTAGCAAGTTCTTTGTAACCTGCTTATTTGTTATTGTTTCGGGCATTTTTTAATGTTCAAAAACTGCTATTTTAATGCTACCCGATTGAATTTATTAAAACTCATTAAAATTTATTAGCAATTTTCTATCTTTAAATTTACATTACATACTATATCATATTTTAATTGAAATTTCAATTAAATATAAGTATTTTTTCAAAAACTATATTTTAAGTAGATTGTAAAAGTAAAATAAACATTAAGATATAAATAATATATTTAAGTTTT
>CAOSZT010000169.1 GCA_948528155.1 uncultured Clostridia bacterium
ATATCTTTATGTATTAAAAATAGAAAAAATTATAAATTATATAAAAAAGATTTTTTAATTATTGGATTAGTAATTTTAGCAATAATAGGAATTGGTATAAGATATTTGCACATGTCAGCAGATGCTTTAAAAGCAACAATGAATACAGATTATCCAGGAAGTAGATTTGAAATTGGTGGAGAAGGATTAAAAGTAATGTTTTCATATGTATATAGTTTTCTATTTCCATATATAGCAATAGTAAATCCTTGTGAAGTAGCAGGTATGATTTCATTTTATCCAATACCAATATTTTTAGCAATTGTATTTTTAATAAGAAATAAAGATAGAAAAAAACATATGGCATTCTTAATTCCAATGTTAATTTTATCAATAATATTTTCAATATTTGTTTTATTTAAAACAAATGAACTATTTGCAAAAATTACTTTTTTATATATATCACCAGGAAGAAGATTAGCAGTACCTTTAGGATTTATACAAATATTGCTACTAGTATATTTATTAAGTGTAACTGATAAAAATACAAAAATTGTAAAACCAGATTTTGCAAAAATTATTGCTATAATATTAAGTGTAATAATTTTTAGTTTAGCTATAAAAACAGTTCCAGCTGATTTAGTGCTAGGCTCATTAAAATCATATTGTTGTGGATTAATTTTAGTTATATTTTTATATCTACTATTAACTTTTAATAATGAAAAAAATAAAAAAATATTGTTAATAGGTTTAGCTGGAATTTCACTACTGACAGGAGCAACTGTGAATCCTATTCAAAAAGGAATTTCTGTTTTAACAGAAAAGCCAGTAGCAAAGGGAATAAGAAATATTGTAAACAATGACAAAGAAAATAATTTATGGATTACAGATAATACAATTTTTTATATGCCTAATTATTTACTTGCAAGTGGAGCCAAAGTTATAAATTCAACAAATGTATATCCTAATTTTGATTTATTTGAAACTGTTTTAAGTACAGAAGATTTTAATAATCCTGAAACTAGGAAAATTTTTAATAGATATGCACATATTACTATAGAAATTACTAAAAACCAGAATAAAGTTGAATTAATTTATCAAGATAGTATTAGATTAAAAATTACACCTGAAAAGCTTAAAAAATTAGGTGTCAAATATATAGTTTCTACTAGAGGTCTTGACGAATTTGATAATGATGTTGTAGACTTTGAAGAGATATATGCAGAAGAAGGGGTGTACATTTTTAAGGTAACTAACAGATAATCTTGTGAAAAACCAAACTTATACATTTAATAGAAAAGAGGATATCTAATGGAAAAAATTTTATTAATAATACCAGCCTACAATGAAGAAGAAAATATATTAAAAGTATGTAAAAAAATTAAAGAATTTGACCAAAATTTAGACTATGTTGTCATAAATGATGGATCAAAAGACAATACATTAAAAATTTTACAAGAAAATAATCTAAATCACATAAACTTAATACACAACTTGGGAATAGGAGGAGCAGTACAAACAGGATACAAATATGCTTATGAAAATAATTATGATATTGCTATTCAATTTGATGGTGATGGTCAACATGATGTCAGTTATGTAAGTCAAATTTGTGAGCCATTAATTAGTGGACAAGCAGATATGTGTATAGGAACAAGATACTTAGATAAATCTTCAAGTGAATTTCAATCAACTTTTATGAGAAGACTTGGAAAAAATATAATATCAACAATGATTAGAATTTGTTGTCATAAAAAGATAACTGATCCAACCTCTGGTTTTAGAGCAGTAAATAAAAAAATTATAGAACTATTTGCAAAAGATTATCCTATACAATATCCAGAGCCAGAATCAACTGTTGAAGTATTAAAAAGAAAATATAATGTAATAGAAAAGCCTGTAAGTATGAATGAAAGACAAGGTGGTAAATCATCAATTAATCCATTAAAAAGTATAGATTATATGATTAAAGTATCTTTAGCTATTTTTATAGATAGTGTTAGTTTGAAAAAGATGTTTAAGTCTTAAAATAAAATATTTGATGAGAGAAGGAGATAATATGAATATAGTATTAAGAATAGTTTTAATTGTAATAACTTTAATTTATTTAGCTTATTTAATAAGATCTGTTAAAAATAAAAAGTTACAAATTTCTTTTTCAACCTTTTGGATAATTAGTTCAGTTATATTAATTATTGCAATTTCTGTTCCTAATTTAATTGAATGGATTTCTTATACTTTAGGTTTTGCAACACCTTCAAATATGATTTTTGTTTTAGCAATATTTTTGTCTTTTTGCTTAATTTTTGATTTAACTACTAAATTATCTCAAGAACATAAAAAAAATGTTTTGCTAATTCAGGAAATTTCCATATTAAAGGAACGTGTAAATAAAATAGAAAATAAACATAATAATATTGAAGAGTAATTTTAATGTAAATATACTATCATAATATAATAAGGAGAAATTTATATGGTAAAATTAACAATAGTTGCTTTAGTATATAATTTAGAAAAATATTTGCCAAGATGTTTAGACTCACTAGTTAATCAAACATTGGAAGATATAGAAATCTTATGTGTAGATGATGGCTCAACAGATTCTGCACCAAAAATTATAGATGAATATGAGCAAAAATATCCTGAAAAAGTAAAAGCCTTTCATAAAACAAATGGTGGAGAATTTACAACAAGAAATTATGGGCTAGAAAGAGCTTCTGGAGAGTATATCACTTTTGTAGATACAGATGATTATGTTGAAAAAAATTGGGCTGAAAAATTATATAATGCAGCAAAAGAAAATGATGCAGATTTAGCAGTATGTGCTTTTGAAAGGATTAATTTAGAAACAGATAAAGTAGTTTGCACAGATATGACTAGATTTGGATATTCTTGTAAAAAAATAGATCCAAATGATGACTTTATGGTTTTTATAAATCCTGCTCCTTGGAATAAAATTTATAAAAGAGACAAAGTAAAAGATTTAAGATTTTTAAGCTTTAGAGGTTTTAATGATACAATGTTTTTAATGGAAGCATATTCAAGGATTGAAAAAATAGTCTTTATTCCTGATGTACTATATCATTACTATTTAAGGTATGATTCACAAATTCATACAATAAATCAAAAAGATGTACAAAATTTGAAAAAGTATCTTTTAGAAGTTAAAGAATTTTATAAAAAGTCTAATAAATATGATGAAATGAAATATATACTTGATTTAATGGCTTTTATTCATTTAGGTGTTTCTGTTATGTATAGGGCTTCTTATGATAAGTCTATTGATATGAAAATCATGTTAAATGATACAATTAAATATTTAGATGAAAACTTTAGTTCATGGAGAAATAATCCTTTTTTAAAATTAACATATTCTATAAAAAAAGGTTTTAAACATTTTGGATTATGGGGTATTTCACTATTGTATAAGTGGAAAATGGCAATGGTATATATTAAAATATATAGATTTTTTATTGATAAATTAAAGCTTGATATAAAGTGGTAGGATTATTTATTGTGTTATTAATGTTATTATATATAAAATAATAAAAGGAGTATTTAAAAATATGGAAAAAGGGAGAAATAGTATAATGAAAATAGTTTTAGTAATAATTTATTTAGTTTTGACAATTTCTGGTTTAATTTTAATGAAAAAGGGTGGCAATTCAGGAACTTTGGCTATTGAAAATGGTAACGCAAATTTTGCAATTAGTTTGGTTAGTTTTGCTGGACTTTTTTGCTATTTATTTAGTTTTTTACTATTCACAAAAATTGTAATAATGTTTGATTTGAGCTATATTATGCCTATTTGTACAGGTATTGTTCAAGTAATTACATTAATTGCTTCTAAAGTAGTTTTTAAGGAAGAAATTAGTGTTTATGGTATTATTGGAGCTTCTTTAGTTATTATTGGAATTGTGGTAATGAATTGGAAACATGGATAAAATTTTTATGTTTTAATTTCTATATAAATGTTAAAAAAGTGAGAAGAGAGATATGAAGATAAATAGTAAACAGATTATATATTTGAAAGAGATTTCTAGTCCTTTTTATGATGAATTAAAAGTAGAATTTTTATTTCATTCTAATAAACTAGAAGGGAGTACTTTTGATGAAGAACAGTTAATTACATTACTTACAGAAAGTAAAGTTCAAGGTGAACATAGTATAGATGATGTGCAAGAAACTATAAATTCATTAAAATTATTTGACTTTGTTATTGAAACTTTACATGAAAATCTTACACCTAGGCTTTTAAAAGAGTTTAATTCTATATTAAAACAAAATACTAAACAAGATGAATATGGATTAGTAGGAGTTTATAAAAAAATACCAAACAAACTTGTAGGTATAGATTTAAAGACTGCTCAACCTTTTGAAGTTGAAAGTAAAATTAATGATATTTTAAATTATTCTATTAAAAATATAGAAGATATTGCCAATTTTCATAAGATTTTTGAACATATACATCCTTTTCAAGATGGTAATGGAAGAATTGGTAGATTTATAATTTTAAGACAATGCATTTTGAACAATATTGATTTAATTGCTATTGATAATGAATTTGAAAAAGAATATAAAGGAAATTTGTATGTTGCACAAACAAAAAATGATATAATACCTTTAATAGAAACTTTTAGTAAATGCCAAAAAAGGCTTGATGAAAAATTAAAAGATTTAAAACATTTATTATTAAATTTAATTTAA
>CAOSZT010000170.1 GCA_948528155.1 uncultured Clostridia bacterium
TTTGCATATAAAAAATCCATCTTTTTCTTCACTTGGCATTATGTTAATAATGCTATTTTCTAAAATTTCAAAATTTTTATTTTTACTTAAAAATTTATTTATTACATTTTCATTTTCTTCTTTTAAAATACTACATGTAGAATATACTAATATACCACCTTTTTTTAAATATTTTGAACAATTTTCTAAAATTTTCTCTTGAATAAAAGTAATATCTTTAATGTCTTCTATACTTCTTTGCCACTTTATATCTGGCTTTCTTTTTATTACTCCTATTCCTAAACATGGAACATCCAATAATATTTTGTCAAATTCTTCATTTAAAGTTTCATCATATAAACTTGCATCTTTTATTTTAGTTTTTATAATATTTATTCCTAATCTTTCAGCATTTTGTTCTACAAGCTTTGTTCTATGTTCATATATATCCCATGCTTCTATATATCCTATATTTTTCATTAACTCAGCTAAATATGTAGTCTTTCCACCTGGTGCTGAACATGCATCTAATATTCTTTCATTTTGTTTTGGATTTAATATTTTTGCAGTTAATCCTGCTGAAACATCTTGAATTGTAAAAAAACCATCTTTAAATAAATCCATATTTTCTATGTTTTTTACTTTTTCTAAAATTAAAAAATCTTCATTTTCTATTTCTCTATATTCTATATTTTGTTTTTGTAATTTTTGTATTAGCTCTTTTTTTGTAGTTTTTAAATTATTCACTCTTATTATTGTTTTTGGTTTTAAAGTCAAATTTTTACATATTTCCTCTACTTTTTCTATACTATTATTTTTCAATAATTCTTCTATTATCCATTTGGGCATTGACATTGCTTTAGAAATTTTTTCTATATTATCTTTTATTTGAAAAAACTCTTCATAATCTTTTTTTTCAACCTTTCTTAATATTGCATTAACATAATTTGAACTTGAATTATGTCCATATCTCTTTGCTAAATTTACACTTTCATTTACTGCTGCAGATTTAGGTATCTTATCTAAATAAATTATTTGATATATTCCCATTCTTAAAATATTTAATATCCAAGGTGATATTTTTTTCAGCCTTATTTTTGAATATTTTTTTATTATCTCATCAATTGTCAATTTCCAAGTAGTTACCCCATATACTATTTCTGATATTAGACCAATATCTTTACCTTCTAAACTTTTTCTATTTTTGTTTATTTCATCTTTTAGTACAATATTTGAATATGCTTTTTCCATATCTATTTTATATAATATTTTTAGAGCTAATTCTCTTGGTTTGTTTATCATATCTTACCTCCTTTTTGTCCACCTATATCCATTTGGGACATTTATTTTAGGACAAATATTAGAAATATAAATTATTATACAATAAAAAATACATCTTGTATATGCTCAATTAAGAACTATGAAAAAATAGTTATTAGATATACATTCTAAAGTTAAGTAGTCAAAAAACTTATATATAAACTAAATATCAAGCAAATAAACAATTAATAAAAAAATAACAAAAATTTGCATAATTTTTCTAAAATCGGAAAAAATATTTCTAAAAGAATTTTAGGAGGTCAAATATGGATATAGAAAAACATCTAAAAATAACAGGTACATCAGATATCTCTTGGAAAGATGCCATTGTAAAAACAATAGCAGAAACATCAAAAAGCATAGACTATATATCTAGTGTAAAAATCTTAGATCAAAGAGCCAAAATTGATGGAAATAAAATATCAGAATACTATGTAGATTTAGACATTACATTTTTAATAGACTTAACAAGAAAGGATGATAAATAATGAATCCTATTGAAACAAAACAAACATATCAAGAATATGTAGACAAAAAATCACCTAATTCACCAATAATAAAAAACTGTTTCAACGCGTTTTGGGTTGGAGGTTTAATATGTACAATTGGACAAATAATAATGAACATTTGTAAAGAAAGAGGAATGGATCAAACCATGTCAGGAACTATTGTATCAATAATATTAATTGGTATATCAGCATTTTTAACAGGACTTAACTTATTTAACAAAATAGGAAAATTTGCTGGAGCTGGATCTTTAATACCAATAACAGGTTTTGCCAACTCTGTGGTATCTCCTGCTATGGAATATAAATCTGAAGGCTATATTATGGGTGTTGGCGGAAAAATGTTTACTGTTGCTGGACCAGTGTTAGTATTTGGAATTTCTGCTTCAATTATTGTTGGTATTGTTTATTTAATTTTTAATACACAAAGTATTACATTAGTTTAGCTGAGACAGTTGGGACAGTCCAATTTTGTCTCACTATATTGTCGGAAATTGTATTTAATAACTTTTTTACATTATTCGACCAAATAATTTATATTAAGTGAGACAAAATTGGACTGTCCCAACTGTCTCAAAGGAGATGATTTTTTGAAAAAAGTTGGTAATCAAACAATTAAATTTAATAATCCCCCAACAATTACAGACTGTGCTTCAATTGTTGGACCCAAAGAAGCCAAAGGTCCACTTTGTAAGTATTTTGACCAAACTTTGGATGATGAATTTTGGGGTGAAAAAACTTGGGAAAAAGCTGAAAGTAAAATAATAAAGGAAACTGTAAATACTGCAATTAGTAAATCTGGTGTTCCATCTGATAAAATTGATTGTTGTTTTGCAGGTGATCTTCTTAATCAATGTATTTCTTCTAGTTTTGGCCTTCGTGAATTAAGCATTCCATTTTTTGGAGTATTTGGAGCTTGTTCAACATTTGTTGAATCAATGTCTTTATCCGCAATCGCAGTTGAAAGTTTTGCAGAAAATGCCTTATGTGCTACATCTAGTCATTTTTGTAGTGCAGAAAAACAATTTAGATTTCCTCTTGAACTTGGAAACCAAAGACCACCCTCTAGTCAATGGACTGTAACTGGCAGTGGAGCTGCAATTATTTCTAAAAATGGAACTGGACCTTATATTACTCATATTACCCCTGGAAAAATTGTTGATATGGGTATAAAAGATGCTAATAATATGGGTGCTGCTATGGCACCAGCATTTGCTGACACCTTAATTGCACACTTTTTAGATACAGGTAGAAACCCTAGTTATTATGATGCAATTATTAGTGGTGATTTAGGCCATATTGGTAAAGAAATTGCTATTGATATTGCAAAATCACAAGGTTACAATATCAAAACTAATTATAATGATTGTGGTGTTCTAATTTTTGATAAAAATGCCCAAGATACTCATTCAGGTGGCAGTGGTTGTGCCTGTTGTGGTACTGTCTTTTCTGGATATTTATTTAAACAACTTAAAGAAAAGAAATTAAAAAAATTATTGCTTATTGCAACTGGTGCTTTAATGAATTCTACAAGTTCTCAACAAGGTGAAAGTATACCAGGAATTGCTCATGCTATTAGCATTGAAGTATGATGTCATTTTAGACACATCTCTAAAAAAGTTTACGAAAGGAGAATTTTTATGGATATAGATTGGTCAAATGTTTTTAACTGGATGTCTCTTTTAAAGTGTTTTGTTGTTGGTGGTTTAATTTGTATTATTGGACAAATTCTAATAGATAAAACTAAATTGACTCCTGCTAGAATTTTAGTTATCTTTGTTACTACTGGTGCTGTTCTAGGTGGTCTTGGTATCTATAAATTTGTAGTTGATTTTGCTGGAGCTGGTGCTACTGTTCCACTTACTGGGTTTGGCTATAATCTTGCTAAAGGTGCTATTGAGGGAGTTAAAGAAGCTGGATTAGTTGGTGCTTTCACTGGTGGTGTTAAAGCTGCTGCTGGTGGAATTGCTGCTGCTGTATTTTTTGGTTATCTCGCTTCTCTTATTTCTAAACCAAAAATGAAAAAACAATAGAAAAATTTTCTATTGTTTTTATTAATTAAACTATTAACTATTTTTTATTTATAGAATCTATAACACACTTTCCATTATTTGATATTACTGTAAAAGTAAATTCTTCTTCTTCAAAATATTCATTCTCATCAACAACAGATGTTGTTTTAGCAGAATAAGTTGAGTCATTAACTCTTATAACATTTTTTATAGTATAAGTTCTTAATGCTCCACCACCTTGAGTTTTAGTAAGAAATCCATTACTATTTTCATTAAAATATTTAGTTTTAGTCCAATTTTTTTCAAATTCATTCTCTGATACATAATTTAGCATTGCATTTTTATAATCTGTAAATTTTATGTTTGTTATAACTGTTCCATCATTTAAAATATTATCTTTATATGAATCATAATTTAATTTTCCCTTTTCTGTTAAGTTTGATAAAAGATCTTCACAACCTGCATGTGCATCTAATTCTAAGTAATTTGATAAAGCAGTTTTTACTTGTTCTTCTGTAAATGATATATCATTATTGTTTATATTAGATGTATTATCATTTTCAATTAAATTATTAGAATTCATAGTTTCTGATATGTTATCTATTGTTCCTTGCAAATTACTTACAGTTTCATTTAGGCTACTAACTTGTGTTTGTAAATCAGAGGATTTTTTAATTTGTTCTGTTTTTTCACTATAAAGCTTGAATATAATTATCCCCATTATTATTATTACTATTATTGCTATTATCAAAAAAAATGTTAATAAGCTATTTTTTGTGTTTCTATTTTCTTCCATTTTTCCCTTGTATGATATATTTAATAACTTAAATAAACCATACGCTCCTTTCTACATTTT
>CAOSZT010000171.1 GCA_948528155.1 uncultured Clostridia bacterium
TATATACCTAATATTAAGAAAATAAATAATAACTTCAATCATGGGAGGTATTGATTTATTTTATGTATTACAACTATTATCTAAAACTAATACAAACATAATTTTGATAAAGTATTGACAATTTTAATATATATATATATAATAAGCAAGAAATTAAGGAAAAGACATAAATGTAAATCTATTTGGAAACCATATTTAATGGTCTCTTATTTTCTAAAGAAATGAAAAATTAATCAAGTAAGGTGGAGTAAAAAATGAAAGAACAATTTTTAGAATTATTAAAACAAGTAAAAAGAGAAGGAATAGAAGAATTAATAGACTTCATAGAAAAAACAGACTTCTTCAAAGCCCCAGCAAGCACAAGATTTCATGGAGATTATGAAGGAGGACTAGTAGAACACAGTCTAAAAGTATATGAAATATTAAAACACAAAGTAGAAACAAACATAGAACCAATAGAAATAAATCCAGAAACATTAATACTAGTACCATTACTACATGATATATGTAAAGCAAATTTCTATAAAATAGACTATAGAAATGCAAAAAATGCCCTAGGAGTATGGGAAAAAGTACCATATTACACAATAGAAGATACAATTCCATATGGACATGGAGAAAAATCAGTAATGATGATAACAGAATATATAAAATTAACACCAGAAGAAAAATATGCAATACGTTGGCATATGGGATATACAGAGCCAAAAGAATTATATAATACAATAGGAGCAGCATACAAAAAATATCCATTTGCATTACTAATGCATGAAGCAGACCTAGAAGCAACATATTTTTATGATATATAAAGATAATTTTTAATATAAAGTTTTTAAAATAAATTATTGAGCTAAATATAAAAACAGTTAAAACTATAATTTTAAAAGCGAGTTATAATCTATAAGATACTATTTAAAATACTAAAATAAGAATAGGAGAAATAAAATGTTAGCATATATAAAAGGAAAACTAGAAATGAAAATGACAGGATATATAGTAATAGATATAGGAGGTCTAGGATATAAAATATTTATGTCAGACTCAGGAATAGAAAAACTAGGAAACACAGGAGAAACAGTCAAAGTACATACATATTACAAAGTAAGAGAAGATGACATAAGTATATATGGATTTAACACACTAGAAGAACTAAGAATGTTTGAGTTATTAATATCAGTAAGTGGAGTAGGAGCAAAAACAGCAATAGCAATGCTTGCAGTATGTGAGCCAACAGACTTTGCACTAGCAATAATTTCAGAAGACATAAACACACTAACACAAATACCAGGAATAGGAGCAAAATCAGCACAAAGAATAATATTAGAACTAAAAGACAAAATAAAGAAAGAACAACAAATACAAGAACTAACACAAGCAACAAAAGAAAAAGGAGCAAAAAGCAAAGTAGAAGTTGCAATAGAAAATACACAAAAAATTGAAGAAGCAATAGCAGCACTTCAAGTATTAGGATACAACAAAAAAGAAATAGAAAAAGCATTTGAAAAACTAGACAAAAAAGAATTAACGACAGAAGATTTAATAAGAAAAGGATTAGCTATTTTAGGAAAGTAAGAAAAGATTAAAATAAAAAAAGGAGTTATAATTATGCAAGAAAATTGTATAAAAATTATAACTTAAAAAAGTTAGTAATACAACAATATATATTAGAGATAAAGAAAAAAAGAAGGAATAAAGATGAATAGTAATCAACCACTAGCATATAGAATAAGACCCAAAACACTAGAAGAATATGTAGGACAAGAACATGTGTTAGGAAAAGATAAAATATTATACAGGACAATAAAAGCAGACAGACTATCAAGCATAATACTATTTGGACCACCAGGCTGTGGAAAAACATCACTAGCAAAAGTAATAAGTGAAACAACAAAATACAAATTCTATAAAATAAATGCAGTAACAGCAGGAGTAGCAGACATAAAAAAAGTAATAGAAGAAACAAAAAACTTTATGATAAACCCAATAGGAAAAAGCATATTATTCATAGACGAAATCCACAGATTCAACAAACTACAACAAGATGCATTACTACCATATGTAGAAAATGGACTAATAATACTAATAGGAGCAACAACAGAAAACCCATACTTTGAAGTAAACAAAGCTCTGATATCAAGATCGATGGTAATAAAACTGGAGCCACTAACAGATGAAAACATATACAAAATACTAAAAAATGCACTTGAAAGAAAAGAAGGGTTAGGAGAATACAACATAAAAATAGAAGACAAAACACTAAAAAAACTAGCAAGCATATCAAATGGAGATGTAAGAACAGCACTAAACGGACTAGAAATAGCGGTACTGACAACAAATATGGAAAGTGATGGATATATACATATAACAGACGAAATAATAAAAAACTGCATACAAACCAGAAAAGCAATATTTGACAAAAAAGGAGACACACACTATGACAACATAAGTGCATTTATAAAATCAATGAGAGGATCAGACCCAGATGCAACAATATTTTATCTAGCAAGAGCATTAAATGGAGGAGAAGACCCAATGTTTTTAGCAAGAAGAATAGTAATATGTGCATCAGAAGATGTAGGAATGGCAAACCCAAATGCACTAGTAGTAGCAAATTCAGCAATGCAAGCAGTACATATGGTAGGAATGCCAGAAGCAAAATTAATATTAGCAGAAGCAGCAGTATATATAGCAACATCGAAAAAATCAAATGCAACATATTTAGGAATAAACAAAGCTTTAGAAGATGTAGCAAAACAAGACACAGGAACAATACCAATGCACATAAGAAATGCACCTATAGAAGATATGAAAAAATTAGGATACAGTGAAGGCTATCTATATCCCCATAATTTCCCTGGACATTGGGTAGCACAACAATATCTTCCAGACAAAATGCTAGGAACAAAGTACTATGTGAAGGATGAAAATATTGATTAAATTGAGTTGTTAAAATACCAATAACACAAATATTGAAAATTGAGTATATAATACAATGAAGGCCATCTGTATCCCCTAAACATTTTATAAGATTCAAAAAATTTTGAATTGCTTAATAAGTTATATAAAAATATTTAATATATATTATGAAAAAATATGGATATGACAGTATATTTATAGAGTTAAAAAAATAAAAAGAAGAAAAATTAAATAAAAATAAAAAAAATGGAAAACCTACTAATAAAGTAGGTTTTTTTAGTTTTAGGAAATTTCATTTTAATAGAATGAAATTGACTTAGAAATTAGTTATGCGAAAAGAAATGGAGATATATGTCAAAAATATCAAAAAAATATATAAAACAAATAATAATAGGATTGATGTCAGGAATAGTAAGTGGATTTTTTTCAACAGGTGGAGGATTAATTCTAGTTCCAGGATTTATGTATCTGTTAAAAATGGAATCACAAAAGGCAAGAGGAACATCAGTATTCTGTATTTTACCAATGGTATTAACAAGTAGTATATTTTACTATAGAGGTAATTTTATAAATTGGAAGATATCAATATTATGTGGAATAGGGGGAGCAGTAGGAGGATATATAGGAGCCAAGTTACTAAAGAAATTACCAGATAGAATATTAAAAATAGCATTTACAATATTTTTAATATATGTATCACTAAAAATGATACTTAAGTAAAATAAAATTTATAGTCATATATTAAAAAAGGCTTTTTATGAAAAAAAAATAAAAACTTATAAAATTTGACGTATATTATAATAGAAGAAAAAGAGGAAGATAAGAATGGATAAAGAGTTTTTAAAAGAAAGTATATGGAAAATAAAAAATAGTGAATATTTATTTGAACTACAAAAATTTTTAGATTTAGCGGATAATATAGATGATGAAGATTTAAAAAAAATAATAATAGAGCAAATGTTGCGATGTGATCAATGTATAACAAAACTTGCAGAAGAACATCTAGAAAAAATACAAAATAGTAATATACACAAAATGGAGGAAGAATGAAAGAAATTATTATTGGGCTAGTTGCTGGTATTGTAAGTGGAACAGGAATGGGAGGAGGAACAATATTAATATTCCTACTAACATTTATGTGTGGAATAGAGCAACATATAGCACAAGCAACAAACTTAATATTTTTTATACCAACATCAGTTGTAGCAATAATAGTAAACATTAAAAATAAGAATATAGATATGAAATTAGCAACAATAATAACAATATTTGGTATATTTGGAGCAATTATAGGAGCAAACTTATCAATTCACACAGATGTAAATAAATTAAGAAAATATTTTGGTATATTTCTAGCAATAATTGCCATTCACGAAATATATACCATAATAAAAGAGTATAAAAAAGAGAAAAATGAGCAACAATAAATATAGTATAAAATTAATAGAAAAAGAAAAATATTCTAAAAAAAAGAAAGGACTGATGAATATGAAATTCACAAAAGGATTAGTCATAGGAGGATTACTTACAACAGGTTTACTAATGATGTATAATGATACTAATATGATGAACAAAAATAAAATGATGAAAAAAGGAAAACAATTTGCAAAAAAAATGGGGCTGTAAAAAAAGTCCCTAGAAAAATGAGATTTAAGTTATAATTTTAACTTG
>CAOSZT010000172.1 GCA_948528155.1 uncultured Clostridia bacterium
ATTAAAACAATAAATATTACTGTTTTTTCCCCTTGTTTTTTATAAAATATTTCTCAATATTTTATAATATCTTTAATTTTTATATATTTCTAACTGCTCCTTATTTTCTTTATATTGCTTTCTCTAATCTTTTTATATATTCTATATCGTTAATTTTAGATATAGCAAAACATTTCTTTCCCAAATCTTTCAGTGATGCTCCACAGTGGTATAATTCTTTATTATCTATCACTATAAACCTATCATGAAATTTATTTGTTTTAGCTATCTTTAATATTGGATATTGCTTATTAAATTTATTAATATCTAATTTGCTTATATTACTATTTTGAGATGTTAATATAACAACTTCTACCTTTTTATTTTTCTTTGCTAACATTTTCAAAATACTATCATCTATATAATTATCTATAATTAAAATTTCATTTTTAGCAGTTTTAATTATATCAATTATTAAACTATAACTATCATAAATTTGCCCATCAAAAAATATTTTTTGATAAAATTCACTTTCTTTTTTGTTTTGTAATTCATCAAATACTATATCAAATTTTTCATCATGTTCTAATAATTTATTTTTCATAGTATTTATTTCTTGAAATAATTGTCCATTTACTGTTATGAATTTTCTCATTTCTACAAAAGCTCTCATTATACTTATGCTTACTTGAACTGCAATTTCATTTTTTAATATACCTGACAACATAGATATTCCTTGTTCTGTGTATACATATGGTAATTTTCTTCTTCCACCATAAGAGTTTTCTATTTTTAAACTTGAAGTTCCATTTTGGAACTTCAAGTTTTCTGTCTCTTCATTTGTTAATTGAAAACAAAAGTCTTCTGGAAATCTATCCTTATTTCTTTTCATTGCTTTGTTAATGTTTTTTGTTTCATAATGATATAACATTGCTACATCACTATCTAACATTACTTGTTTTCCTCTTATTGTATAAATTAAATTTTTAATATTTTCTATTTCATATTCTATTACACATACTTCTTTATTTACTGAAATTATATTATTTTCTTCATTCATAATTTTCACATCCTTTTAGGTTGTGCTTATTATAAAATATTTGTTTTTAGAAGTCAATGTATTTTTATACAAATTAAATATTTACTACTTCTTTCATCATATGCTCTTCAAATTTGTAATGTTTATTACACAAATCTTTTAATTTAGGTCTATGTGTCACAATAACATAAGTTTTATTCTTCAAGTATTTATCTATCATATTAATAATTTTTTCTTCAGATAAATAATCTAAATTAGATGTTGGTTCATCAAAAAAATACAACTCTTTATCAATTAAAATTCCTCTAATCAAATTCAATTTTTGTTTTTATCCTGCTGATAATTTTCTTTTATAAATAATAAATATTTATTTTGTGTATTTTCTTTTACTTGTTGTATTTGTTTTTTCAATTCTTCATCTTCATTTTCAAATATGAAAAACTATTATTAGATGAATAATGATTAAACTTTATGGAAAAAATTATTTTCTTCATCATAGCCCAAAATAGAATTATCATTAACCCAATAATCAATTAGTTTATTTGGTACTTTTAATGTATTTTGATTACTTTCTCCATACTTTAAAATTGTATAACTATCATCACGAGAATCTATAGAAAAAGTGGTATTAGCAAAATCAATTTTAGAAAAATTTGGTTCACACATAAGTTCTTGAAGTGCATAATTGTGTTCTTCTATTGAAATAAAACTATTAAGCCACTCATTAGTTATTTCATTTTCATAAACATATTGACCATCTTTAAATCTAACAACTACATCATTATGTAGTAAATCAAATAAATCATCAGAAAAGGAAGTTTCTTCAAAAATCATATCAGTGTTTACATCTTGTAAATATGCACTATTTAAGCATTTTTCCACTACAATGTATAAATTATCTTCTTTTCGATATTTTTCTATATCATTTTTTTGCATAATCTGCTTATCAGCAATATTTTCTTTAGTATTATTCAAATATTTAGTTAATTCATTAATAAATTGTAAAGTAAAACTATTAGATTTAACATCATTTACAAGATTATTAAAAAAATCTAGGTTCAATAAAATCATCCTTCTATTACTTAAAAATTAAATGTGGAAATTGTTATTAGAAATAATAACAAAAGATTTAAAATAAAAACATTATACACTTAAAATTGTTGGACTATTTATGTTATATTCTGAAAAAGAGACTTCTGCTAGTAATTATATCACTTTTTGCATTTTTTTAATTTTGTTAAAATCTCTTTGTTATTAAGATCTGCTAATGTATTTAATTCAAAATACACATTAGATATTAACATAATCTATGTTATTCTTCAATTATTTTTACAATATTTTCACATACAATTCTTTAAACTTTCACATTTTAATATGAAAGTTTAATAATATTTTTTAAATCTATACTCTAATATTATTTTTTATATAAAAAAGCATAATGAAAAAAATCTTTCATTACACTTTTAAAGATAATTGTTTTTCTGATTCTTTAGTTTTTCTCTTGCTTCTAATCGATTCATTAATTTTATCCTATCTTCTATTATTTCTTGCTTTCTTTTTAAAAAAATTATCTAAATCATAGCTCTCTCTTTTAGATTGCTCTGATTGTTCTTGATTTTGTTTTAGTAAATTCTTCAAAATCTCTTTTTGTTTTTCAGTTGCAAAAAAGTCTCTAAATAAAGAAATTAAAATTGCATTTGCTTCTTCAGAAATATATTGTTTAGATATATCTATTTCAGGGTTGAAATTATAACTATATTCTTTATCCATATTTTCTTTATAAAAGTTAATTTTTTCTTTTGGTATTTTACAATATTCCTTTTCTGAAAGGTGGTTTAATATTTCCAAAACTTCTGTATATGCTTTCTTATATTTATCAATCACCTATTGTTGCTCCTTCCATTTGATTTTGTTGCTTCTGAATTTCTGTACTTTCTGCTTTATCACTATTTATTATCTGCTCTGTTGTAATTTTACCATTAGCAATAGCATTTTTTACAATTTGTTTCATACTAATTGTTCTAGTAGCTTCAGTTTCCATAGTAATTTCAGTTTTTTGAAGATTTTTGCTAGGTAATAATCTCCATACTAATTTTGCAGCTTTTAATTGTTCACTTACTGTTTCTCCTTGTATAAATATTCGAATGATTTCTTCTATTTTCATTTTTGTTTCATCAGATTCAAATGTTGTTTCAGTTTTGTAAAAATTATTTATCAAAGCAATTGTTTTTACAAATTGTTGATGAATTTCTGGTGTAATTTTTTGTCTATCTTGATTATATTTATCTATTCTCTTTTTGGCTCTATAACTTACTAATTCATTATATTCATTTATGGCTTTAGATAAATTAGTTGTTCCAATTTTTTCTACAATTTCTATTGAATTATCTTCTGTAAATTTTAAATCCCCTGGAAAAACTCCTTTTTGTTCTGGAAATTTATATTTTAAGAAAGCGATAAATTCTTTACATGCTTTTTCATAGTCTTTATTTTTACCATCATAATAATCAGAAAAGTGTCCTCCATCTGGTTTTAATTCTCCTCCATGACTTTTATCGAAAAATAAATCATTCTTCTTAGCAAGATTTCTTATACTTTTTTCTAGTATTTCCTGAACTTCATTATCATAATTTACATATTCATGTGAAATATTATAAGGTAATACACCCATTTCTGTTAATACCATATTTATAGCTACTTTTTCATCACCTTTAAATCTTACTATCTTTCTTTGAGATAATTCTCTAGCAATTTTTTCATCTTTTATAATTCTTTCATATTTTTCATCATTAATAAGAACTATTGCTTTTTCTGAAATTGGTAAACTTTCATGTGAGATGTCTAGATAAGCATCTCTATAAGAAACTGAATAGGCATATTTTGATGATAAAAATGTATTTATATCATCAATAATAATATAATCTCGGTTGCTTTCTACATTATTATATTTTCCTGTGGCTCCAAGTGGTGTATTGATAGTAAAATGTTTGGTTGAACGAAATTTTGATGGCAACAAAACAGAGCCATATGTTTTATCTACTTGTAGTAAAGCTTGATCTATTTCTTCATCTGATATGTTATTAGGAATTCTCATACCTAATACTTCAGTGTATTGCTTAATACCACTTTGTTCCAAAGCATGGGCTTTTCTTAGTTCATAAGATAATGGAGTAACTATTTTCTCTAAATTAGTATTTTTAGATAATACTTTCCACTCCCAATTAGTAGGAAAAAAGTCATCTTCTCTTATTAACTTAAAATTATCAATTTTTCCTGTTTCTTTTGCTTTTTTTACTAAAATTTCTATATTATGTTTTAATTTTTCTACTGAAACTCTTGATTTTGTATCTAATATTTCGTCTGAAAAAGAAACAAGTTCATCTTTTGGTAATTCTATATGTACATTTTCAGATGTGGGTAGTTGTTTTACTATTTCTTCTTCAGCCAAAAAGTTTAATTCATTATTGTTTTTTCTAAATACTTTACTAAATATGTGTTTTAATTTATTAAAAAATCCCATTTTATTACTTTTTGAACTCCTTTTTATAATTATAACATTATTTTTA